>JAICKD010000364.1 GCA_025928125.1 Ktedonobacterales bacterium | reverse complement strand
TGCTCAAGGTTGATCGTCGGCGTAATCGTGCCAGTGTGTAGCGAGAGCGCTGTCACCGCCGCCTCGATCCCGCCAGCGGCGCCGAGCGTGTGGCCAATCATGGACTTCGTGGAGCTGATCGCCAGCTTGCGCGCGTGGTCGCCGAAGACGGTCTTAATCGCCTGGGTCTCGTTGCGGTCGTTATAGACCGTCGCCGTGCCGTGCGCGTTGACGTAGTCCACCTGATCGGGAGCGATGCCGCCCTTCTTCAGCGCCTTGCGAATGGCGCGCACGAGGCCCTCGCCGCCAGGAGCCGGCTCGGTAATGTGGTGCGCATCGGCGGTGCTGGCATAGCTGACGATTTCCGCATAGATGCGGGCGCCGCGCTTGCGGGCATACTCTTCATCTTCCAGGATCAGGACGCCCGCCCCTTCACCCATGACAAACCCATTGCGTGTCGCGTCAAATGGTCGGCTGGCATGCACCGGATCATCGTTGCTGCGCGAGAGGGCATGCATACTGGCGAACGACGCGATACCCATCGGGGTAATACCACATTCGCTACCGCCCGCGATCATCGCCACCGCATCGCCGCGCCGGATGATCTCCGCCGCCTCACCAATCGCATTGGCGCTGGTGGCGCAGGCCGAGACCGTGGCGAAGTTCGGTCCCTTCGCGCCGGTCTGCATCGAGATAAACCCCGCTGCGATGTCGGTGATGAACATCGTGATGAAGAATGGGCTGACCCGGTCGGGTCCGCGGTCAAAAAGCACCTTGAACTGGTCATGGCATGTCGCCAGGCCACCGATGCCCGAGCCAATGATGACGCCGACATCCTCGGCATTCTCGTCATTGATCGTGAACTCAGCGTCGGCCAGCGCCTGCTTACTCGCGGCCATCGCATAATGCACAAAGCGGTCGTTGCGCCGAATCTCCTTGCGGTCCATATACTGCGATGCGTCGAAATCCTTCACCTCGCAGGCGATACGGGTCTCATGGTCGCTGGCATCGAAGGCGGTAATCGGGCCGCCACCCGATACACCCTCACACAGCGCTTTCCAGGTAGAGGGGGTATCGTTGCCCACGGGCGATACCAGCCCGATGCCGGTCACTACGACGCGCCTGGTCATATCGTTGCTACCTCTCAGCAAGTCCGTTCGCGCTCCACCCAGAGACGGAGCAGGCCGGTTTTAGATTGTCTGGCCATCGCGCCTGTGGCACGCTGTGGCATACGCTATTGTACCAAATTGCTTCAAGCGTTCGGGGGATTTCCACTCTCCCGCGCTGCAAACGACCTCAACCCTTGATGCCAAACTCCTCGCCATGATCCGCCAGGAAGTTGGTATACGCCTCCCCGCGCACAAACGTATCGTGCTCCAGGAGCTTCAGGTGGAACGGTATCGTCGTTGGAACCCCTTCGATCTCGTATTCGCCCAGCGCGCGTTTGCCCCGCGCAATGGCCTCCAGGCGCGACGGCGCCCAGACAATCAACTTCGACAACAGCGAGTCGTAATGCGGCGGCACATCGTAGCCAACGAACAGATGTGAGTCAACGCGCGTGCCTGGGCCACTCGGCGGCAGGTATTTCTCGATGGTGCCGGTCTGCGGGCGAAAATCATAGGATGGGTCTTCGGCGGTGATACGGAACTCAATGGAGTGTCCGCGCAAGACCACGTCGTCCTGGCTAAACCAGAGCGGTTCGCCCGCCGCGACCCGCAGCTGGGCTTGCACGAGATCGATGCTCGTCACCCACTCCGTCACCGGATGCTCGACCTGGAGGCGCGTGTTCATCTCCATAAAATAGTAGTTGTTGTCTTCATCCACCAGGAATTCAAGTGTGCCGACCCCTCGGTAGCCTATGGCCAGCGCTGCCGCGATGCCTCGCTGGCCCATCTCGCGCCGGAGCGCCTCTGGCACGCCAGGGCTGGGCGACTCTTCGATCAACTTCTGATGGCGACGCTGCACCGAACAGTTGCGCTCACCCAGATAGACGCCGTTGCCGTAGTTGTCACAGAGCACCTGTACTTCGACGTGCTTTGCCCGTCCCAGATACTTCTCGACGTAAAGCCCATCGTCGTGGAAGGCCTCGCGTACCTCGCTCTGCGCCGTGGTAAAGACATGGTCGAACTCCTCGGGACGCCGCACCAGCCGGATGCCGCGTCCGCCGCCGCCCGCCGCCGCCTTCAGCATCAGGGGGAAGCCGATACGCGCGGCCGCCGCGACGCCCTCGCCCACTGAACGCAGCACATCCGTGCCTGGCAGCATCGGCAGCCCGCCGCGCATCATCGCGTCGCGCGCCTGCACTTTATCGCCCATCTGCACCATCGCGGCGGGAGGTGGTCCAATGAAGACGATGCCACAATCGGCGCAAATCTCGGCGAAACTGGGGTTTTCAGAGAGGAAGCCATAGCCGGGGTGAATCGCTTCGGCGCCAGTGAGCATGGCGGCGCTAATAAGGTTAGGTATATGAAGGTAGCTCTTGCTGCTGGGACCGGGGCCAATACAGATGCGCTCATCGGCAAGGCGAACCGGCAAGGAGTCTTGGTCCGCCTCGGAATAGGCGATGACTGTGCCTACTCCCAGTTCGCGACAGGCGCGTATCACCCGCAACGCAATCTCGCCACGATTGGCGATCAGCACCTTTTGGAACATGTATTTCTCGTGCCTCAACTCTCACATCGTCTACTAAGGTGGATATGTCCAGACGCACAGAAAGACCCCATGCCCGCGCACGCAATCAGGGCATTTGGCCACAGTGTACCATCAAGTGTATCACGCGCCGGGCGCGCGATGTAGGGATATACTGCTGGCCTGCGCGGACAGGAGTCAGAAATCGCGAGTTGCTGGCGAAAAGCGTTAGAAGCCTTAGTCGAGGCGGCCCTCGTTGGCGGCGCGCTGCTGTTGGGCGTAGAGGTTCGTCCACATCCAGGCGAGGCGCTCATAGCAGCCGTCATGGGTGCGGTTGCCATTTGGAGTCTGCCACGCCCAGCCGCGAATCCGCTCGCCACAGACCTCGCACTTGAAGCGATAGAAGCTCAACTTCTGCTTGCGGCTGGTGTAAAAGCGGTTCATCGTGCGAGTATAAGAGAGCAGCGGCACGCCATGCGATGTCACCGTGCTGGAGACGCCGACGAGCGATTGTTCCCGCTGGAGCACGAGGCCACGCCCATCATCCTGCGCGTACATGTCGTCGTCATCATACCCGTTATAGTCGCCATACTGGTCATAGTCGGCATTCGCGTAGCCCTGTTCGCCATATCCGTAGGATTCGCCGTTGCCGGTGTAACCCTGATCGTCATCCCATTGCTGATAGCGCTCACTGCGACCCCGCATCGCGTCTGCTCCTCTCGGCCACCTCTCCGCCAGAATTCGCCCGAAACTCACCCGAAACGTACCATGCGGCTGCTTCGAGAGCCAAGTATAGCACAGCCTCCGCCATCGCACTATAGCGCTGGAACCATTGGGCCACGCCAGCTACGGCGCTACCGTCTCCCCATGTGCCGCCACAACGTGATAAAATCATGTCCAGCAAAAAGCCAAGACGAAGGCCGTTCAGCCTGCGCTCACTGCTGAGCCAGGGAACACTCACTTGCGGCGAGACTCGATTCACAGGGCAGTATGATCGAATCATTCAGGGCGCACATGCCGAAATCGCTCCCCACCGCTTCACAGGCGTTACGCGGCGGGATGCTGGCGTCGGCGCTGCTGGCCGTCGTGCTGCTTATAGCCTTCCGCGCCACCGCGCCATCCGCGACGTTGACACAGCAGCGTATCAATCAGCCTGCAACGGCGTTTACACTGCCTGCCGAGCAAGCTGGCGCACGGTTGCCAGTTCCCGCTACATTCGCGCCAGCCACAGGTAAGCCTACGTTGCTCGTCTTCTTCTACACGCTCTGCACGCATTGTCTGCTGCAAATGCAGTCCACTCACGCCGTCACCACTGGATTCCGCGACTTGCATACTGTCTACATCGATTCGCCATCTGAACTGCCGAACCTGCCTGACCTGATGATGCAGCGCCTTGGCATCACCGACCCGGTGCTGCTGGACGCCGATGGCCGGGTTGCCGCGCGCTATGGGATCGCCTACTATCCCTCGCTGGTGCTGATCGACGGACGCGGCATCGTGCGCGCGATCTGGACCGGCGAGACGGACGCCGCGACACTCCACGCTGGGATTGCGCGTGCGTTGGCGACAAATGGCAATGGAAGCGGATGACACCATGACATCTATGGCATCTCAGGCCAAGCCACAGCTGATAGTGGTGCTAGGCGGCGCGCGTAGCGGCAAGAGCACCTACGGTGAGAGCCTGGCAAAACGGCTGGCCGGGGAAGCGCCTGTGCTGTATATCGCCACCGCAACCGCCGACGACGACGAGATGCGCGAACGCATCGCGCGCCATCAGGCGAGCCGCCCGCCACACTGGCTCACCGTGGAGGAGCCACGCAATCCCGCGTCTGCCCTACATGCCAATGCCGCGCCCGTGGCGCTCCTCGACTGCGTGACGCTGCTCGTCGCCAATCACTTGCTCGCCCACGTGGACGACCACAACAATCCCAACGTGAAAGACTT
>JAICKD010000284.1 GCA_025928125.1 Ktedonobacterales bacterium | reverse complement strand
GGGCATACCCACCACCGCCACCTCCTGCACGGCGGGATGCCGTAGCAGCACTCCCTCGACCTCGATGGAGGAGATATTCTCGCCGCCGCTGATGATGACATCCTTGATGCGGTCGCGAATCTCGACGTAGCCGTCCGGGTGAACCACCGCGGCGTCGCCTGAGTGGAAGTAGCCGCCCGCGAAGGCCTTCGCCGTCGCCTCGGGATCGTTGTAATAGCCCTCCATCACGACGTTGCCGCGCGCCACGATCTCGCCAATCGTCGCGCTGTCGTGCGGCACCTCGCTGCCGTTCTCGTCTACCACCAGCAGCTCGCCTGACGTAATCAACTCGACGCCCTGGCGCGCCTTGATAGTCGCCCGTTCCTCAGGTGTGTACGAGGCGTGAAGCATACGCGGCTCGCAGATGGTGATGAATGGCGCGGTCTCGGTCAGGCCGTAGACCTGCGTGATCGTCCAGCCCAACTCGCCCTCCACGCGCTCGATGGTGGCCGCCGCCGGGGGCGCGCCCGCCGTCACCACCTGCACGCCCGTTGGCGCGTTGCGGCGAAGCTCCTCCGGGCTACCCGCGATAGCGATCAGCACGGTCGGCGCGGCGCAGAGCATCGTCACATGCTCCTGGCGAATCAACTCGAAGATGGTGGCGGGGTCCACCTTGCGCAGACAGACATGTTTGGCGCCAGCGGCGGTGACGGTCCAGACGTAGGTCCAGCCATTGGCGTGGAACATCGGAAGTGTCCAGAGATAAGAGTCGTCTGGGGTCATATGAACGTGGACCAGCGTGCCGACGGTATTGATATAAGCGTTGCGGTGGGTAATCATGACGCCTTTGGGGCGCGAGGTCGTGCCGCTGGTGTAGTTGATCGTCAGCAGGTCGTCTTCACTGATGTCCGGGCGCGCAAACTCGGCGGGCGCGGACTCTAGTAGTTGCTCGTATTGCTGCCAGTTGGGCCGCTCGCCTTCCAGCGCGATGTAACGCTCGACATTGGGCAACTGGTCGCGGATACCATCCACGGCATCCAGATAGTCCTCGTGGACGCAGACCACTTTCGCGCCGGAGTGATTGATGATATAGACGAAGTCGTCGGCGATCAGGCGGTAGTTGATCGGCACGAGCACCGCGCCAAGCTGCGGTACGGAGTAGAACGATTCGAGTTGCGCGTGCGTGTTGGGGGCGATATAGGCAACGCGGTCGCCCTTGCCAACGCCCAGCGCCGCCAGCGCCGCCGCCCAGCGGTCGCAGCGGTCGAAGAACTGAGTGTAGGTGAGACGAAGATCGCCGTCAACAACAGCCTCCTGATTCGGATAGAGGCGACGGCTGCGGCGCATAAACTCTAGCGGGGTCAGCGGCGTTTTCATGGCGTTTCCTCCGGGCGGGGCATTTGACGACCCTGTCCACTCATCGCTCGCCATATTGTTCGCCTGCGTCGAAGTCCGAAGTCGCTCTTAACGGCCTGGCACGACTCAGTGCGCAAAACGACGAGCGCCAGTCATCTTCGGGGCTATATAGCCGTTATATCGCACGCATGGCGCGTTCGTCTACCAGCAGTCGCCCGGCATGTTAGAATATCCCGGCAAGTCAACTGCCTTGCACACATTCGCGATGGGCCGCCACCACGACTCACACAAGCCGCCGTTCGCGAAGTGACCACCCGCCGTCTCGCAACGATAGGGCAATCGCCATGGTTCTATGGAAAGCCAGTGTCTATACGCGGTCATGCTATGATAGACTGGCGCATAGGGAGACATTTGTTCGATATTGTCGGTGATGGAGCGGACTTATGGCACAGCGGAAGGTGAAGATGGAAGCGTCGTCGGCGTCTCAGCATGAACTGGCCGCGCCAATACAACTGAGCATCGAAGAGGCGCGCGCGCTGATGCTGGCGGCTCAGGGACTGCTCGATCCACCGCCCGCGAAGCCGACACGCGCCGACGTGCTGGCGATGATCGAACGGCTGGGCGTCGTGCAGATCGATACCATCAACGTGGTGCGGCGCTCGCAATATCTGGTGCTCTGGAGCCGCCTCGGCGCCTATAACGAGGCGCTCTTCGACAGACTGCTCCATCCTGAGCGCGCCGTCTTCGAGTACTGGTGCCATGCCGCCTCGATCCTGCCGATGTCCGACTATCCCATGTACCGGGCGATGATGGTGGATGCCGAGCGGCTGCTCTATGATGACTATCGGGACTGGGCAGAGAAGCATCCTGACATCGTCGCGACGACGGTCAACGCTATCCGCGAGCGCGGGCCGCTGGCCTCAGCTGACTTCGAGCGTCCCAATGATGGCCGACGCGCCCAGGCGTGGGACTGGTACGGCCTGAAAGAGACCCGCGTCGCGCTCGAAGTGCTCTGGACGCTCGGCGAGTTGATGGTGCATAGCCGCCGTGGTGGCCAGAAGGTCTATGATCTGCGCGAACGTGTGGAGTTGGAGATTCTTGGCGACGCCTTGAACGGACACCACAAGCCGCAGGATGAGCGACTGGCCGCGCTCACCCAGCGCACCCTCCAGGCGATGGGCGTCGTGGCGCCGTCATGGCTGTTCGACTACTTCCGCATGGTCTGGCCACGCAGCGTGACCAAGGGCGGACGGACCCGCGCGCAACACCTGCTGGAGGCGCAGGTGGCGGCGGGCAATGCGGTGCGCATGGCGGTTGAGGGAATCGGCGAGCCAGTCTACCTCTCGTCTGATCGGCTGACTGACCTGGATCGCCTGCGCGCTGGCCTGCGCCCGGAACGCACTGTCTTGCTCTCGCCGTTCGACAGCCTGATCTGGGACCGCGCCCGCGCCCGCACACTCTTTGGCTACGAAGTCGTCTTCGAGGCGTACGTCGTACCGGCAAAGCGGCGCTATGGCTACTATTCGCTGGCAATTCTGCATCAGGGAAGACTGGTGGGACGGCTCGACCCGAAGATGGACCGAGACACAGGCACACTTATCGCGCGCGCGGTCTTCCTGGAACCTGGCGTTGCGGTTGATGCCGCGCTGGTGCATGGCATCGCGGGCGCGCTGCGTGATCTGGCGCGTTTCCTCGGCGCGAAGTCGATCACTGTTGAGCGGTCTGAGCCAGCAAAACTGGCGGAACGACTGCAACGCAAACTGCTGCCACGCGCCCAACGAGCCAGCCGAAACTCCGACTCCCCCTCTCCCACAGGAGAGGGGGCCGGGGGGTGAGGTCTCTCAGAGCAGTCCTCGCCGGGCCAGAGCAGCGAGCAGACCCGGCTCAACCTGCGCGCGGATGGCGGCGTTCGCGTAACCCACCCAGGCGACATCGGTCCGCGTATCGAGCGGGGCATCAAGTGGATTGCCACGGCCATCGGTGAGTAGCACGCCTGCCTCCTCGGCAATCAGTGATGTCGCCAGGTCGTACGGATGGCAGGCAAGCCCGAGCGCACGACCCTCGCGGGCCAGCAGCTTCTCGACGACGGGCCGCAGGTCCGCCACAAACGCATCCTGCCCGGCAATCAGCCCATACAACTGCCCGCCGCTACAGATGTACTGGTCCTCGAACGACTGCGTCTCGCCGCGCTTCACCGGCCCCAGCGCAGCCCGCATGATCTCTTCGTCAATCGCCGAAAGCGCGACGCGCGCTCCCGGCACAAAACGCGCGACGGTGGCAAAGTGGTGGGCAATCGTGGTGGTGGTGTCAGGGTGGAGCGCGAGCGGTGTGCGTTCGCCCGTCAGGCGATTGAAGCGCTCGGCGCTGAAGCCCTCGCCACGTACGGCCCAGAGTGTATCGGCGAGATGCTGCTTGACCAGCGGAATTTCCGTTTGCACCGCCAGCTCGATGTCACTCAGGCGGGTCAGCGGGCCACGGTTGGGCGCGACGCCAGTGAGAATCCACGCGCTCCGCTTCTGGAACATCAGGCCGCGAGTGCCGTCAATCGGGTCCATCAGGATGCGCACCTCGACCTCATCGGCGCCGATACCACGCGGCAGCGCCAGCATCCCCGGCCCATTGCCACTATCAGGCAGCCCCTCGGCCACAAGCAACAACGGCCGCTCAGGCGCAACCTCGCGCGCGAACCAGGCGACGAGGTAATCTTCGCTGATGCGGTCGAGCGCGTAGATGGTGTCGCTATCGTCGGTATCGGCAACCACCGCCGCCAGCGCGCCAGGGGCGGCCCGCTCCATCGCGGCGACGACCGCCCGCTGAATGTCCCCGTGCAACCGGCGCAGTTGTTCCAGCAGACGTTCTCTGTCTCGTATCACGGCGTTTTATCCTACTCATGCGTCTGGCAACGGGATAATAAAAGCATTTGAGTGTATCATACATGCTCAGGAAGCTGGCTATTTCCACATCGTAACACCGGAGCGAGAACTGATAGCAAAGAGGCGCCATTCTTCATCACGGCACGCCACGCTATGCAGCGCGCCTGCTGGTGTGCTATCTTGCCAATACGAGGTGTGGCTGGGTCCGTGATTACTCAACATGAGAGGGTAACGACATGGCAGTCGAAGAAGTGCTGGAAGAGGTAGCGGCTGAGGTGCGTGTCTGCACAAAGTGCGATTTGTGCAAGAACACGAAGAATGGCGTCCCCGGTGAGGGCAGTCCCCACGCCGAGGTGCTCTTCATCGGCGAGGCGCCCGGCTATCACGAGGACCGGCAGGGCCGCCCATTTGTTGGCCCGGCGGGGCAATTCCTCAACGAGCTGCTCGGCTCCGTCGGCCTGGATCGCAGCACCGTCTTCATCACCAATGTCGTCAAGCACCGCCCACCCGAAAACCGCGACCCCCTACCCGACGAGATTGCCGCCTGCTCCGACTATCTCACCCGCCAGATCGCCGCGCTCAACCCCAAAGTGATTGTGACGCTGGGCCGCTTTTCGATGGCGCGCTTCTTCCCTGGCGCGAAGATCAGCGCGATTCACGGCCAGGCGAAGAAAGTGGATGGCCGCGTGGTCGTGGCGATGTACCATCCAGCGGCGGCGCTTCATCAGCAGTCGTTGCGCCAGACCGTGGTGGATGACTTCAAGCGCTCCATCCCGCCCGCACTGGCGGAGGCGCGTCGCATGGAGGCTGAGGGCAAGCTCGGCGGCAAGCCAGAGCAGAAGGACGACGAGGACGAGCCGCCAAAGCAACTTTCGTTGTTCTAAGAATCACGATTAAGCCTGAGCGCGATACAAGCCCTTCCTGAGTTGGGAAGGGCTTGTGCCAGCAATTGGTTGGCTACCTGACACGCACTATTTCTCGATGACAGTCCACATGCCATTCTTGTAGTGGACGATCAGCGGTGTGACGGTCGGCGTATATCCGCTGCCTGTGTCTGAAGGGATACCTGGCCACCAAAATGAATTCCCAACACCCCAGAATTCATTGGGCGAGAGAGCTACTACCTGGACTATAGAGGTGAATCTCCGCTGCTGGATTGTTGGCGTCTGAATCTGCACCCAGCGCCCCTGC
>JAICKD010000654.1 GCA_025928125.1 Ktedonobacterales bacterium | reverse complement strand
CAGCATTTCATTGGCCGCCGTGACGCCCTTGTTATAGGCGTACTGCGGATTACCAGTGGCCTCCATCGCCTGCGCGGATGGCAGAGGCGGCGCCAGATCGTTGTTGCCGAGGCGATCAACCCCGCCGCCCTCTTCATCCATCGTCACGAGCATAGGAATCGCGGCGTGCGCCTGGATGGTCGCCAGCATGTCGTGAAGCTGCTGCCAGTCGGTGATGTTCTGCTGATAGACGATCATCGCGCCCGCGTGCATGCCGACGACCATGTTGTCGACATCTTGAGAGTAAGTCTTGTACGTCGACTCGATCAGAAAGAGTTGGCCGAGCTTCTCATCCAGCGTCATCCCGCTCAGCGTGTGTTCGACCGTCTGGCGAATCAACTGTTCGCGCAGCGCTGCCCACGACGTTCCGCCGCTCGTGGCGGTCACCGTGGGCGATGGCAGGACCGACTTAACGCCGTTGAGGTCTTTCGGCGCCTGGCCACTTGGAAGCCCGCTACAGCCTGCCAGCAGCAACAGGCACATCATCACGATCCAGAGTGACACGCGCGGGAAAGTCCGTCGCGCAGGCATACACCATCTCCCTATTTTCTGGCGCCGCTCACGATTCTCAGCTATTATGAATCGCTCTGCCTGGCAAGCGCCACTGCTCAACCAGACAGGCTACACAGATAGCCCTTTCACCTGCTATGACGAGCCAGGACGCTCAAGACGCGATTCCTATCCAGATTGGCGCCGCCAGGTGACGCGCGGGCAGATATACGGTATAGTGGTGACGCTCTTTTATGTCTATGTTGCGGACAAAGAGGCTTGGTGTGACTGATTCGGGGATAGCAGGCGCATCGCGCGATACAGCCATTCGTACAGATCAACAACTCGATGTGGTAGACCACCCATCACGGCAAACCGAATCGAAGACCAGGTTTCGCTGGCTCCGCTCGCTCGGCGCTTTCCTTGGGTCGCCGTATCGCGAGCTGCCGCCCGCACCGCGCGGACGCTGGCCACGCATCGCGCTGGCGCTGGTGACAGTCCTCGCGCTCGCCTTCGTCGTCTACTACACCGCCTATACGTGGTCGCTGCTCGACACCTTCCGGTCGAACGCGGAAGATATGGGCATCATGGACCAGGCGCTTTGGAACACGCTGCACGGGGCCATCCTCCACCAGACGATCTGCAACAGCATCAGCGACACCAACTGCCTGGGCGATGTCTCGCGCTTTGCCATCCACTTCGAGCCGATCATGCTGCCGCTCTCGCTGCTCTACCTGTTCGCCCCGACGCCCAAAGCGCTGATGCTGCTGCAGACGCTCGTCGTGGCCAGCGGCGTCTTTCCCGTCTTCTGGATCGCCTGCCGCCGCCTGAGCAGCCCGCTGGCTGGCCTGATCTTCGCCGTCGCCTACCTGCTGTATCCCCAGTTGCAAAGCGCTATTCTCTTCGATTTTCACGCCGTCACGCTGACCATGGCCTTCCTGGTCTTTGCCCTCTATTTCATGCTGACCAGAAACAACGTTGGGCTGCTGATTGCCTGCGTGCTGGCGCTCTCCACCAAAGAAGAGGTCCCGCTCGATATTGTGATGATTGGCCTTGCCATCCTGCTCTTTCAGCGGCGCTGGAAGCTCGGGGTGAGCATCATCGGCCTCTCGCTCGCCTGGCTCGCCATAGCGATCATCGTGATGCATGTCGCCAGCCCGGTGGGCCACTCGCCCACCGCCGCGCGCTATGGCTACCTGGGGGACACTCCGATTCAGGCGGGTCTCTACATCGTCACGCATCCCATCCAGGTGCTGCGCGAGGAGATGCTCGACGACGCCGGGCTTTCGTACCTTGGCATCTTACTTGGGGCTTTCTCGTTCCTCGGGTTCGCCAGCCCCTTCACGCTTCTTCTCTGTCTGCCCGCGCTTTCGATCAATCTGCTCAGCAGCGACGCCAATATGCACCAGGGGCTGCACCAATACAGCGCGGAGATTGTGCCGATCATGGTCTTTTCGGCGATCTCCGGCATCGCGCTGCTGCTCGAACTCGTGGCGCTGGGCCAGCGGAGATATGTCCTGGCGCATGACGCATTCAGCAATCTGAGGAAGCGGATCGGCTACGCCTTCGCGCACCTGCGCCTGAAAACGCCGACTGCATCGCGGGTCGCGCTGGTCGTCCTGCTGGCGATTGCGTTCGCCGGGTGCCTGGTCCAGCAGCGGACGATGAACCTGGGGAATCCGCCAACCTTCCTGGCGCTGGCCTGGCCGACCGCGACGGCGCACAGCGACCTGGCGAACACGGTCGTGGCGATGATTCCAGCGAATGCCAGCGTCTCGGCGCAGGACACGCTGGCGCCGCATCTGAGCCACCGCCGCTATATCTATCAGTATCCCTATGGCGTCGATCAATCGGACTACATCGTGCTCGATACGGCGGGCTTCATCTACCCATTCACCGACCAGACCGCCTATGACCAGAGCGTGCGAGACCTCCAGAGCAGCGGCCATTTCCGCACCGTCTTCGCGCGGGATGGCTACCTCGTCCTGCAGCGCGCCACCGCCCCCTCCCCTAACCCCTCCCCCTTGCAGGGAGAGGGGAACCAGCATCCAGAGGCAGTGTAGACGTCATCGGGCAGGATGGTGGATCAGGCCCTCTCCCAGCGTACGCTGGGGGAGGGGAACCAGAACTAGAATGAACGTCTGGGCGTAGGGT
>JAICKD010000852.1 GCA_025928125.1 Ktedonobacterales bacterium | reverse complement strand
TGTGATGCGGTCGAGCTGATCGGTCGGGATGTAGAGCCGGTCGGTACCCGCATAGTGAATCAGCAGATACTCGCGCGCGACGCCGTCGCTCTCGATCTTGGTCAGCCCCTCGAAGCGACCAATGCCATGTTCCTGGTGGACGACGAAATCGCCGGGATGCAGCTCCGCCAGGAAGGAGGCGGGCGTTACCGCGCGGCGTTGCTCGCCACGCCGCTTCGACCAGCCGAATATCTCGGCGTCGGTGAAGACGGTGAGCGCCAACGAGCGACTATGCCAGCCCTCCGGAAGGCGGCCATGCACCACCTCCAGCGTGCCAGGCTCCGGCGTATCGGGCAAATCTACCTCGGGCGAGACCATGACGATGCCGTTGTGGCCCAATAGCGCCTCGTCGCCGAAGAGCTCGGTCAACCGACGCGCCTGCATGCTCACCAGTACCACCCGCTGCCGCTCGGCGAGCATCTTGCGCACCTCCTGGGCGAAGGCGCGGGTACGCCCGCCGTACGATGTCGCGGCGGTGAGGTCGGGCGCGAGCGCGCTGCCGTTGGTCGGCTCATCGACCTCGGCGGTCAAACTGGCGAAGTGGGCCTGTCGTGGCGCCGTAAGCTTCGCGCTGACCACGTCTGGCGTCAGGACGACTGGCAGCAGCCCTGGCGGATTCTCGCCCTCGCGCTCCAACTGGTCGCGTAGCTCCTCGCCCAGCGCCACCAGCTCCTCCACCGCCTGCGCTGTCTGCTCCGCGTCGTTGAGCACGACGATGCCATCGTCAGGCAGATAGTTCAGCAGGGAGGCGGGGGTATGCAGATAGGGCAGGTAGAAGGCGATGTCCTCGAACGACTGGCGCGCCCGCAGCGCTTCCAGGTCGTTGTGCCAGCGCTCGCGCGCGTCGGGATGCATCCCGGCGATACTGAGCTTTTCGAGCCGCTGCGCCGCCTCCGGGCCGTGTAACGCCAGCGCCTCACGCGCCGGGCCGACGACCACCGACGGCTGCGGATTGAGCGAACGCTGGCTCTCGGCATCGAATGTGCGGATGGAATCGATCTCGTCGCCGAAGAACTCGACGCGAATCGGACGCTCCATGACGGGCGGAAAGAAGTCGACGATGCCGCCGCGATGGCTCATCTGGCCGACCTCCTCGACCTCCACCACCGGCTCGTAGCCAACCGCCATCAGATGCTCCAGCAGAAGGCGCGGCGCAAGCTCCAGACTGGGACGAAGCTCCAGCAGGGCAGCGGCAAACTCATCGGGCGGCAAGACTGGCTGCGCCAGCGCACGCGACGAACAGACGACGATAACCGCCTCGCCCCGCGCAAGCGCCGTCAACGCTCGCATGCGCGTCTGCACCGTCTCGGGGTCCGGCATCAGCCGCTCATAGGGCAGCGCGTCGCGGTCGATCCACGGCAGCACCGTCGTCTCGCGTCCGAGCAGAGCGCCGAGCGTCTCGGCCACCTGCGTGACTCGCTCGTTGTCGCGCACGGCGTAGATGAGCGGCGTCTCCTGCGTCGTGGCCAGCGCGGCGATGAGATACGGGCGCGCCGCCTCGGTCACGCCGGATAGCACGGGCGCGGCGGCGCCAGGCGCCAGATGCTCGCGCAGCCGCCGGAACTCGGGCCGGTTTATGATGAGTGGCAGTAATCCACGTAGCGCCACGTGAAGCCTCCA
>JAICKD010000157.1 GCA_025928125.1 Ktedonobacterales bacterium | reverse complement strand
GTGGTGGCCTGTGGGCTGCCGGTAGCGAAGATGACCGGGCGCGGCCTGGGCCATACCGGCGGCACCGTGGACAAGCTAGAGTCCATCGCCGGGCTGCGTATGGAGCTGGCCCCCGGCGAGTTTCTGCGCCTGCTGGAGCGGCACGGCCTCGCGCTCTCCGCGCAATCACGTGATCTGGCGCCGGCCGACGGCAAGATGTACGCCCTGCGCGATGTGACGGCGACGATTGACAGCATCCCGTTGATCGCGGCGAGCATCATGTCCAAGAAACTGGCCGTCGGCCCATCGCACCTGCTGCTGGATGTGAAGGTCGGTTCCGGCGCGTTCATGAAGACCGCAGCCGACGCGCACCGGCTCGCCGCGACGATGGCGCGCATCGGCGCGGACGCGGGCGTCCATACCGTCGCCGCGCTCTCAGCGATGGATCAGCCGCTTGGGCGAGCGATTGGCAACGCGCTGGAGGTGGCCGAGGCGGTGGACATTCTGCGCGGGCGCGGTCCGGCGGACGTGACGGCGCTCTGCCTGCACGAGACGGCGATGCTGCTGCATATGGCCGGCATCGTCGCGACCGAGCAAGATGGGCACGCGCGCGCCAAGCAAGCTATTCAGGACGGCTCAGGATTGGCGAAGCTGGCCGAGGTGGTGGCGGCGCAGGGCGGCGACGCTCGCCAGATCGAAGACACCAGCCGGCTGCCGCATGCCCCGCATCGTGAGGTGATCACCGCCCCACAATCGGGCTACATAGCGCGCATGGACGCCGAGCGTATCGGCATGGCTTCCGTGCGGCTGGGCGCGGGCCGGCTCAAGCAGGGCAATCCCATTGACCACGCGGTCGGGCTGATGCTGCTGGCGAAGATGGGCGACCGCCTCGACGCTGGCGCTCCCCTTATTGAAGTGCATGCCCGCGACGCCGCACAGGTCGCGAGCATACATGACGATCTGCTGGACGCATACACGTGGAGCGACGCGCCGCCCGCGCCGCTGCCCCTGCTGCTCGGCAGCGTGTCCGGCGGCGGATGACAGGTGTAGATTCCCCTCGCCGCGCACCGAGAAGGGGTCATACTGGTTTGTCCTGGGTTGTTGTCATTGCCACGCCCGGCTCGCCACGGGGATTACCCCCGGCATTCATGCCGGGATGCGTCCCCTACCACGACTCTCGCCCAGCGGAATTCCCCTGGCATTCATGCCCCGTCCGCCGTACTCCGGCCATTTATGGCCGAGGGCGTTGCACGCGCTAAAACAGCCTGCTCCGGCCGCTAGCGGTCGCCGTGAAGATCGCGCCAAGCACGAAACCGGCGATCACGCCGCCAAAGTGCGCGTATCCAGCGATGCCAGGAGTGAACGAGAGCGCGATATTCAGGATCAGGAAGAATACCCATTGACCGATGAGGTTGCCCCCGGCCGGACCTAACTGGCGCCGACGCATCAAGATATACGCGCCAAACGCGCCGAAGATGCCAAAGATCGCGCCCGATGCGCCTATCGCGGGAGACTGCGGCAACAGCACGGCGAAGGCGATGTTGCCCAGCAGGCCGGACACGAAGTAAATCACCGCGAAGCGCCCAGAGCCGAAGAGACGCTCCGTGATGGGGCCGACGAAGTAGAGCGATAACATGTTTGATCCGATGTGGATCAAATTCTGGTGCAGGAACATCGCCGTGAAAAGGCGATAGGCCTGAATGGGATCGTGGGCGATGAGATCGCCCTGCAACAATCCCGCCTGCTTTATCGAAAAGTCGAGCCGTGGATCCAGGAAGCCGATGGCGAACACGGCGATGTTGATCGCCAGCAGCGCATTGGTGACAATCGTCGTGCCGCGCGTGAGAAAGCGCGCCTGCACCATGCGCCGCTCGATGTTGGAGCGCTCGTTCCACGGGCGCGGGCTGGTATAGGGCGCGTTCGGGCCGCGCGGGCCATACGCGCCATTGGTGCCATTGCCGCCGTTCGCCGTGGGAGCGGGCGGAGGCGGGATCAGCGCCGCTGTGTCGGGCGCGGGCGGGAAGAGCTTGCCCAGCTCGCGCGAGCCGGAGAGACGCGCCGCCTTGGATTCCGCGAGATTGGCGTCGTAGCTATTGCCCAGGCGGCGGAAACAATAGGCGCGCAGCGCGTGCGCGTAGGCGCGTCCCGGCTGCAGGCTCTCCACCAGCTCCAGATCGCGCAGCGCCACGTCGTAGCGATGGTCGAGCACGGAGAGGATGGCGCGGGCCAGCGCCCCATCGCCGCTGTCGGCGGCAAGCTGCTGCACCTGGCGGCACGCGGCATAGACGATGCCGAACGCCCCAAGCGCGAGGTTGGCCTCCGCGATGCCCAGGTGCGCGCCCGCGAGCGACGGTTCGAGCTGCGCCGCGCGATTGAACTCCGCCGCCGCCTGCGTGACCTCGCCCTTCAGCAGCAGCGCCTCGCCCTGATCCACCAGCGTGCGCGCGTCCGTGATCTGTTCCATCGCTGTCCGTCCGCCTCTCGTGCCAGCCGGCCCCGCCCGGCCCGCCGCGATCCCATGCTCTCTCTACTCACAATGGGCCGGCAGGGTTGCACGCGCCCGCAACTGCCTCCGCATTATAGCCGCTCTGCCGTTGCGCGGCCAGCACGCGTGACAGATACCTGATTTACGAATCCTTCTCCTGAGGCTCCATCGGCCAGAGGAAGCGGCGGCGACCTTCGCGGACCGCATCAACGATTTCCTCGCGGCTGGGCAGCGGCTCGATGCCCTTTGACGCCTCAGCCATCGAACGATACTCGTCAAGCTCAGACCGCGGAATCACGATCCGCCCCCCCAGCCGGTAGCCCTTGACCAGTCCACGGCTGATCCAGTTCTTCACGGTTTGGCCGCTCACGCCGATAAGCTCCGCCACCTCCGCGACGGTGTAGTACGGTCGCTCCGCCGTCGGGCGGGCAGTCGTCAACTCTTGCACGAGCCGCTCGACGACCTGCGCATCCTCCGCCGCGCCGCGCTCCTCCAGCCGGCGCCGCACTGCCATCGCCTGATCCACCAGCGCCTCAATGTTGGTTGCCATCGCATATCACCTTTGCGATTTTTGCAATTCTAGCGACTGTTATCGCTTCTGGTACCTTGTAGCGCCATTGTAGCACAGTTCCGCGGCACATAGACGGTGACTGACTGTCAGTCATACTCACAAACCCCAGCGGCCACGACCACCCATGCCCGTGTATCGCCACACCCCACCACCCCGCCATCATGTGCTATACTACTCGAATAAAAGTTCTTTCCGTGTGCGATGCGCCCGCCGCCGCTCCCATCAGCGGCCGGGCAAACGGACCTGGCGAACGGGCAGAGAGATAGAGGTGAGCGCAATGAGCCTATCGGAATTGTTCGACCAGTCCTTCTGCCGGCGAAGCGGCAAATGTATGCCCACTCCCATTGCCGCGATTGCCACAAATCTTGCCGTTGTTGCCACATCCTTTGCCGTTGTTGCCACTTCCCTTGCCACCCGCCTTGCCACTTTTGCCGCGATCTGGCACTCTCACACGCTCCAACCTCCCATGAATCCCCGATCTCTCCGCATCCACACACCAAAAAGCGGCAAAAACGGCAATGTTGACCATCCCAGTCAACTTTGCCACATAGGATTACCCCTGGCATGTATGCCAGGTAGTCTGCCGTATCTCCCGTCTTCCCCACCGGGATTACCCCTGGCATGTATGCCAGGCGGCTTGCTCCATCCCCCATCTTCCCCATCGAGATCATCCCCGCCCTCATGCCGGGAACCTGCCCACACCAACATCTCAGCCCTGCTCGCGTCCTGCCGCGATGCTCGCCGCCACAAGCCCTTGGCCCGCCGCCGCCCCGCGCAACCGGCCCTTGTGCCGCGCGTCCCGCCGCGTGTACCATGCCTCGGTTAGCCGCTAGCCGCCCGCCATCCCACGAAAGAGGCCCCATCATGCGCTCCCACAACTCCGCCAACTCACCCGTCCCACCATCGGCAACCACCGGCACAAACAACACCCTCCCTCTCTCTTCCTCCTCTGTGTCCTCTGTGTCCTCCGTTCCCTCCGTGTTGAACTCTCCCTCTGCCTCCGTGTCCTCTGTGTCCTCTGCGGTTCAATCTCCGTCTCTCCTCGTCCGCGGCGCCTGCCCGCATGACTGCCCCGACACCTGCGCCACGCTCACCGAGGTGCGCGACGGTCGCGCCGTCTCCTTCACCGCCGACCCGGATCATCCCATCACCCAGGGCTGGCTCTGCGCCAAGGTCCGCCCCTATCTCGACCGTGTCTACTCCCCCGACCGCCTGCGCCATCCGCTGCGCCGCGTCGGTCCCAAAGGCTCCGACCAGTGGCAGCGCATCTCCTGGGACGACGCCATCGGCGAGATCGCCACCCGCTGGCAGGCCATCATCGCCGAGCATGGCGGCGCCACCATCCTCCCCTACTCGTACAGCGGCACGCTCGGCCTGCTCCAGCTCGGCGTCTGCAATCACCGCCTCTGGAACCGCCTGGGCGCCAGCGGCCTCGAACGCGCCATCTGTGGCGCCGCCGCCGAAGCCGCCGTGCAAGCCACGTACGGCGCCCGCCTCGCCCCCGACCCCGCCGACCTGCTCCACAGCCGCCTGATCATCCTCTGGGGCCACAACCCCGCCAGCACCGGCCCGCACCTCATGCCCTTGCTGCGCGCCGCCCAACGCAACGGCGCGTACCTCGTCGTCATAGACCCGCGCCGCACCCTCACCGCCCGCTCCGCCGACGAGCACATCCAGCCCTGGCCCGCCACCGACGCCGCCCTCGCCCTCGGCCTGATGCACATCCTCTTCCGTGACGGCCTCCACGACGAAGCCTGGCTCGCCGCCAACACCGTTGGCTGGCACGACCTGCGCGCCCGCGCCGCCGCCTACCCGCCGGAGCGTGTCGCCGCCCTCACCGGCGTCCCGGCGGCGACTATCGAGGCGCTCGCCCATCGCTACGGCACAACCAAACCGGCCCTGCTCAAGTTCGCCGACGGCGTGCAGCGCCACGGCAACGGCGGCCAGACCGCCCGCGCCCTCGCCTGCCTTCCCGCCGTCACGGGCCAGATCGGCGTCCTCGGCGGTGGCCTCGCCTACTCCACTAGCGATTACGTCCGCTGGGATCTGCCCGCCCTCGGCCATGCGAGCGAGTGCCCGCCCACCCCGCGCATCGTCAACATGAACCGCCTCGGCGCCGCCCTCACCGGCGAGGTCGCCGATCCACCCATCCAATCGCTCTACGTCTTCTGCGCCAACCCCGTCACCTCCTCCCCCAACGCTACGCGCACCATCCGCGGCCTCCAGCGCGACGACCTCTTCACCGTCGTCCACGACCTCTTCCTCACCGACACTGCCCGCTATGCCGATATCGTCCTGCCCGCCACCAGCCAGCTTGAGCACGTGGACCTCCACAAGCCCTACGGCCACCGCAACCTCCAGTACAACACCCCTGCCATTCCGCCGCTCGGCGAGGCGAAGTCGAACTGGGACGTGATGCGCCTGCTCGCCAGCGCGATGGGCTACGATGAGCCTTGGCTGCATCAAGAGGCCGAAGCGGTCATCGCCGAAGTCCTCGACGCCACCCGCGCCACCAACCCGCTGCTCGACGGCATCACCCTGGAGCGCCTCCAGGCCGAAGGCACCGTCCCGCTCAACATCCCGCCCGCGCGCCACGTTCCCTTCGCCGACCTGCGCTTCCCCACCCCCTCCGGCAAGGTCGAGCTGCGCTCCGCCGTCATGGCCTCGCGCGGCCTCGATCCGCTCCCCGACTACACCCCACCCGCCGAGTTCGCCGACCACTACGCCGCCTCCCCTGGGAAGGAAATGAGCAGGGAGGGCAAGTTGATCCTCATCTCCGCCGCCGCCCACCACTTCGTCTCCAGCAGCATGGCGAACCAGCCCAGCCTCGCCGCCAAAGAGGGCGCACCCTACGTCGAGATTCACCCCCTGGACGCCGCCGCGCGCGGCATTCACAGCGGCGGCGAGGTGGAGCTGACCAGCGCCCGCGGCTCCTGCCGCCTGCGCGCCGTCGTCACCGCCAACGTCGCGCCCGGCGTCACCGTCGCCCCCAAGGGCCGCTGGCAGCGGCTCTCCCCCGACGGCCGCAACGTCAACTGGACCACCTCCGACGCGCTGGCCGACCTCGCCGGTCAGAGCACCTTCCACAGCAACCTCGTCACCATCGTTCCCGTCATCCCCGCCGCTGCCGCCACGGCGACGGCCGCTTCCCCGACCTTCGCCCACGCCAAATCCGCCCACCCGTAGGGGCGCATCGCCTGCGCCCGACCGCACTCGACCGCAACTCTTTCGCTCCAGCGCGTGTTCTCTCTCATAGAATCGTCGAAGGAGGACGCATGAGGACGCATCACGTGACATGCGACGACGACGTGAAGCTGCTGGCGGCGCTGGCATCCAACCGCGACGCCGGCTTCGAGCCGCTGGTAGGTGCGTACCAGCGTCGCGTCTACGGCCTCGCCCTGCGCCTCTCCGCCAGCCCGCAAGACGCCGAGGAGATTGCCCAGGACACCTTCGTCCGCGCCTATCGCGCGCTCGCCGGCTACGGCAACGACCAGATTCGCGCGCTCGCCCTGCGCGCCTGGCTCTACCGCATCGCCCTCAATGTCTTTCACAATCGCGTGCGCGTCCGCCGTGTGCCCACCTCCCCGCTGGAGCTGGACGACGGCGACGGCCCCGCCTTCCGCATCGAGGATGGCGACCCGCGCACTCGCCCGGAGCAGACGTTGATCGCCAGCGAGACCGAGCGCGAGCTGGCCGCGCTGATCGCCGCCCTCCCGCCCCACCTGCGTGTCGCGCTCGTGCTGCGCCATGTCGAGGGCCTAGGCTACGCCGAGATCGCCACTCTTCTAGATGCCCCCGTCGGCACCGTCAAGGCCCACGTCCACCGCGGCGCCAAACTCCTTCGCGCCTCTCTGGAAGCACATAACCGCGAAGAGGCGAAAGTCGAGGCATTGCTATGACGACGACCAACCGCACCCCCCCCCCCCCCCCCGCCCCCCCCCCCCCCCCCCCGCCGCGCCCCGGCCGGGGGCCCCGCGGTGGGGGGGCGGCGGGGCGCCCCCCCCCCCCGGGGCCCCCCCCCCCCCCGGGCGGGCCCCCCCCCGCGGGCCGGCGGGCCGGGCGGGGGGGGGGGGGGGGGGGGCCGCCCGGTTGCTGTGCCGCGGCCCAGCGCGAGGCCAGCGTGACCGTGCCTATGGCGGCGAGGAGGTGACGGCGC
>JAICKD010000698.1 GCA_025928125.1 Ktedonobacterales bacterium | reverse complement strand
GCGGAGCGGAGCGAGGCCCGCAAGGCGCGGTTTTAACCGCACGCGTTGGAATATATCGAACCTCGCCAGCGCGGAAAGCGTCCGCTACATACTCCCCCCTTTTACATCCGAGTCACGCAACCGCCGGACCGGCGAGCACGCCAGCAAGACTGGGCCGAGCAGCTTGCCCGCGCAGACGATGAAGAGCGTCGCACGCACGCCCAGCGTCTGCCCCAGGATGCCGCCGAGCGCCAACCCAACGACCGTCGCGCAGCCCTCGACCACCCGCAGCGTCGCGTGGAGGCGTCCCTGCATGCGGTCGGGCGTCGTCCGCTGAAAGTGGCTCAGCCGCGTCACGCTATAGATCGTGTACGCGGCGTCGAGGCTCTGGCCGACGATCAATATGGCCACTGCCAGCGCAGCCGGACCGCTCGCCAGTGGCACCGTGAGTGCGCCGAGATCGTAGACGAGCATCCCAACCAGCAGCATGCGCCCGACCGGCCAGCGCCGCGCCAGCCACGGCACGAGGAACGTCCCGGCGAGTGCGCTGACGCCCCCGACGGCATAGATGACGCCTATCACCACTGGTTCAAGATGCAGATCGCGGACGAGGTAGAGCGTGATCAGCGCGCCAAGGGCGTTGCCAAACAGCGTATCGACTGCCCCGGCAGCCGCCAACGCGCGCCGCACCGGGTCGGCGGCGACGAAGCGCAGCCCTTGGGCTACCTCGCGCGCCATCTTCTCTCGCGCTTCAGGTGCAGCAGTCGGCGGAGCCTCCTTCGTGCGGATTGAGACGAGCGAGACGGCGGAGGCGACAAAAGTAGCGGCATCCACCAGAATTGCCAGCGGCGCGCCTGCTACCTGCACCAGCACGCCCGCGATGCTCCAGCCCGATACCTCCGCCAGCGACTCACTGGCGGCGAGTTTGCTGTTGCCCTCGACCAGCTCCTCGCGGCGCAGCAGTGACGGCAGGAACGAGGGATAAGCGACATCGAAGAAGACGGTACAGATGCTCACCAGCACAGCCACCACATACAACTGCTCGATGCGCAGCGCGCCCAGGACGGCGGCAAGCGGGATGGAGGCGAGCGCCAGCGCCCGGCCGATATCGGCGGCGATCAGCAGCGGACGGCGGCGCAATCGGTCTACCCAGACGCCCGCAACGAATCCGAGTAGCAGGCCCGGCGCGACCTCGGCGGCGGCCAGCAGCGCCATCTGGCCCGCGCCCGCGCCAAGCATCAGCGCCGCCAGCAGCGGCAGGGCAAACTGGGTCAGCAGCGAACCAAACAGCGAGACACTCTGCCCCGCCCACAGTTTAAGAAAATCAGGATGACGCCAGAGACTCGTCGGAGCACCGGGCGGGTCCAGACGAGATGGCAGACGAACAGACATAGCAATGCTCTCCAAGACACAAACAGGTGCAACGGTTGTTCATCTCTGGTTCCCCCTCTCCTCGCAGTAGTGGGGGTTAGGGGGTGAGGTCTGAGGAATCGGCCTGGCGGGTTTGGAGAGCCGCTGCTATTGTCCCGCAATAGCGCGTTGGAGGCACACAAAACGCCCATACCAGCGTGTGGCATGAGCTGAGAGTTCGCGGTGGCGCTTCTCCGTTATCGCGCGTACGTGTCGTGGACCGGAGGAAGTGACCGCCCTCGCAGGCTCAGCGCCAAGCCTACAGGGCGTGAATGACCGGAATCACCATATGCGCAGATGGTACACGACCGATGTCGCCTCCGTCAAGTTGACAGCGATGCCCTGGTGCGACGACACTGATGGTACACACAGCGCCCCGCCGCGATGAAAGGATAGACACCCATGACGACCCGCACCAAAGCAGCGACTCCTGTCACTGCACCCACATCGCCCGTATTGGCCACGCTGGAGCGAGGTGAGACCCTGCCCGCCAGTTGGTATACCGACCCGGCGTACTATGCCCGCGAGCAGGAGCGCATCTTCCGCCGCTCGTGGCAATATGTCGGGCTGACGGAGCAGGTTGCCAAACCGGGCGACTTCTTCACCGCGCGGGCGGGCGACGTGCCGATTGTCATCACGCGCGACCAGCAGGGGACGCTGCGGGGCTCCGTCAACGTCTGCCGCCATCGCGGCTCGCAGCTGGTGAACGCCGAGCAGGGCAACCGCGCGACGCTGCAATGCGCCTATCACGCCTGGACGTATGACCTCGATGGCTCGCTCCGCGCCGCGCCGGGCATGCGTGACGAGCCGGAGTTCGACAAGGGATGTTACGCGCTCGTGCCGGTCCAGGTAGAGGCGTGGGGGCCATTCGTCTTCGCCAACCCTGATCGCGAGGCGCCGCCGCTAGCGAGCGTGCTCGGTGACCTGCCTGCGATGGTCAGCGCGACGGGACTGCGCCTCGACGCGATCCGGCGGAAGGTCCGCCGCACCTACGATATCGCCGCCAACTGGAAGGTCGTCGTCGACAACTACCTCGAATGCTACCACTGCCCGGTGGCACACCCCGGCTTCAGCGACCTGATCGACCTCAAGAGCTACGCCGTCG
>JAICKD010000595.1 GCA_025928125.1 Ktedonobacterales bacterium | reverse complement strand
GTCTTCCTGCCCGGCGACCAGCGCGCCGAACTCGTCCTCGCTGGCGCCATGGTGATGGAAGGTGACATCCAGGCCAGCGTCGCGATAGTAGCCAAGCGCCTGCGCGACATAGAACGGCGCGAACTGAATATTCGGCACATAGGTCAGCCCGACCGTCAGCCGGGTCGTTGTGCCGTTGCCGCTGGCGCTCGTCCCACAGCCAGCGAGCGCCGTGACCAGCACGAGCGCTAACACCGGCAGCGCCGCCGCGATACGGCGGGAGCCACCCCAGACCCTCTGTATTCTTGTGAGTATCATGACCTCTAATTTTCCTCCAGATAGGAGACGCGCCACTCAATCAGCCGGGCCAGCAGGTAGAGCGTGGTGGCCAGCAGCGCGAGCATCAGCAACGTTGCAAAGACAAGTGCGGAATCGAACTGCCCGCTCGCGATGGTGAGCAAGCCGCCCAACCCGCGGTCGCTAACGACAAACTCACCGACGACGGCGCCAGTGATCGAGAGCGTCAGGCTGGTGCGTAACCCTGCCAGAATCCCCGGCAATGCCAGCGGCAGCTCGATGTAACGCAGCAACGCCCACCTGCCAGCGCCATCAATGCGGGCGGCGTCGAGTACATCACGGTCGAGCATGCGCACGCTCAACTCGGTGGTGACGACGGTGGGGAAGAAGATGATCAGCGCGCAGAGCACGGCAATGGGCTTCAGATCGTAGCCGAGCCAGAGCACCAGCAGCGGCGCCAGAGCCACCGCCGGAATCGCCAGGCTGGCCGCCACAAATGGGTCGATGGTGCGACGTATCAGCCCGCTGCGGGCAATGGCGTAGCCAAGCGGCACGGCGATACATGCGCCCAGCGCGAAGCCGATGAGACTCTCTTCCAGGGTCGTCAGGGCATAGCTGGGCAGCAGCCCACTTGCGAATGCCTGCCCGAACGCGCGCAGCACATCGGCGGGCGCGGGTAGCAAGAACCGAGGGACGGAGCCACTGGTTGCTAGCAATTGCCAGGCGATCAGCAGCGCGAGGCCAAGCATCAGCGCGGGTACGAATCCCCACAGGCGACGGAACGCCCGGAGCAGAGAACCGCGCTGGCTGGCAGTATCCGCCGTGTCGGACTGCGCCGCTGGGGGTGATGGCGCCTGCTGCGCTGTGCGCCGGGAAGAAGATGGTGGTGCGGTAGAGAGTTGTGCCATACAGGCGCCTCCTCGGGCTACTACGGCTGAGGAGGCGCTGCCTGCGCTATTTCAGGAGGCGCCGCCCCTTCAGCCGAAGGTACCGACCTGGGGCGGCTCGCAGGCGAACACGCCGCGACGCATCCTCACAGACGAGGATACGCGGACGCTTCGACCTTCTCCCATCCGGACTGTTACCGTCGGCTCCGGCATCTCACCGGATCTGCCTCATCGTCGGATGAAGCTCGCGGGCTGGGCGCTTTGGTTATCGCGCCATACCGCCGGTCGGGAATTACACCCTGCCCCGAAGGTCATATTTGCAACCGGGCTATCGCGACTCCGCTGTCACGAGCCTGCGGCGTACCGCTCAGGCTGTGGGCGGGTTTCCCGGTTCCACGGTATAAGAATAGCTCTCAATCACGGGATTTGCCAAGAGGCGGTCGCACATCTGCTGTACCAGCTCTTCGGCGTCACGCTGGGTCGCGGCGGCGAGCGTGAGTTCCAGATATTTGCCGACGCGCACGCGCGAGACATCGTTGAAGCCAAGCTGATGCAGCCCATGCAGGACGGCGTCGCCCTGGGGATCGAGCACCACCTGCTTCAGCGTCACCTCGACGCGCGCCTGCCAGCGCTGGCCTACCGCCTCCGAAGTTGCAGCCTCACTCATATGCTTTTCTCGTTCCTTATGCTCTACGGGAGACCCCTGGCGCGTGAACGCGCGGCTAAGGGCTGCGCTACGCTCCGCCACAAAACCTGCCTGCGCAGGCTCAAGGCATCCGTTATCCGCTGAGGACGCGGAGGCGGCCTTGGCAGCCGAAGGCGCTTAGGCGCGGCTTCAGCCGCCAGCCCGTCTCACCGCTCGCCACGCAGCAGGCGACATTCGTCGCACTGGCAGAGCGCGCGCAGGCGTTCGTACGTATAGATGCCGGTGCGGTGGCCGTCGCCCCAGACAGGCGTCAGCCCGTAGCGCCCGACCGGTACGAGTTCGTAGAGCGTCGTCTGCTGGTCGGTGAAGACGGTATCGGGGTCTACGCTGCCCTTCATGCCGCCCTCGCCCGCGCACCACGCGCACGGGCAGGCGCGCCGCAGCGCCTCGTAGGGATGCCTGCTCTCATGGCCATCCGACCAAGTGATATAGAGCGCGCGCGTGTCTTCGTCCATCAGGTACGAGACGGGCATCAGGTCGTTAGGTAATCTCATCATCGGATCTTCTTCGCTCGCGGGAACAATTCCACCCACATTGTACGTCAGAAAGAATCAATGCCGCCTCTCTCGTGGTCTCTCGTCGCGCTGGCGAGATCAGGCGCCGATAGGTGAAAATACGGCGCGCTACAATCGGTAATCTGGCCCAGTTTCCGCGGGCTGTGGGATGGTAAAATTGCGAGCAGCCTGCGGGACAAGGGTGGCGACACAGCCAGCCAACAGACAGGAGATCGTTGATGTCCGCTCGTCAACTCGCGCGCGGGAGTATGCTCGCCGCGTCAGCCATCCTCACGATTGCCGCGCTTCTGGTGGCTGGATGTGGCGTGCAGCCGGGAGCGTCGTCGCACATCAGTGGCTCGACGCCAACGCCTGGGTCGCCCGCGTCGCATCTGCCAACACCAGGAGGGAGCACGCCCGTCATGACGAACATCGTCATCACTACCGATCAGCAGAGCTATAAACCGGGCGACACCATTCACGTCACCATCACGAACCATACCGCGACATCGATCTTCGCGACGAGCGGCAAAGCGAACTGCACGGTGGTAGAAGCTCAGGTCAAGACGGCGCAGGGCTGGCAAACCGCCCAGATCGCGCCGTGCGCGGACGCCACCATGGCC
>JAICKD010000425.1 GCA_025928125.1 Ktedonobacterales bacterium | reverse complement strand
TGGCCTGATGCGCAAACGTGGTGAGATTCGGCAGCAGATTGAAGAGCAACAGAATAACGACGCCGAGCAGCGCGTTGAAGACGAGGCCAGAGAGCGCGACCACAATCGTGCCGATGTTCGGGCCGATCCGTAGCTTGCGCGCATCGATCTCCAGTGGCTTGCCCCAGCCGATACCCGCGCCCACCGTGGTAACGGAGAAGACGATGCCCGCGATGATCCCGATGGCTGACAGCTGCTGCTGCGGGAAGAGGCTCAGCCGCCCACGCAGCCGGGGCGTCGTGTCGCCAAGCAGCGTGGCCATACGCGCCTGCGCCGCGCCATGAATCGTCACCGCGAGTATGAACGCGACGAACGTCTCAACCATCAGTATGACGTTCATGAAATCTCTCTCCGATGCCTTCCGACCTGGTCGAACCCTGTGAGGAATCTATGAGGAAAACGCGCGATACCGGACAGCAGAGTGTGCTGCCCGGTATGCCTGAACGCTAGACCTTTTTCTTGGGCTTGCGCTTCTCTTTGTTTTTCGGACTCTTGTCTCCCATGAGTTGCCTCCTCACTGGTTATGAGAACCTGGCGAATCGCGAATTGGCGCAGGGTCTCGTGTCCGCGTATCTATGTCGCCATTATAGTATCCCGGCTCATCGGCGTCCACAAAGGAATCTACGTGGAAATTTCTTCAGGGTAGCATCTCCAGCTAAGACGCTACTACTGGCTCAGCACCGGCTCCTCAGTCTCGGCGGCGAGCGGCGAGAGCGATACCTCTACGGGAGCGGCCTCCACGCCAGCGGGTTCAGGCGCGGGCGGCTGTGACTTGACGCCCCAGAGACTGAATGCCGCGAAGAGCGCGCCGACCAGCGCGATCAGTCCAGCAGCGGTAAAGATAGTATCTACCGGGCCGAAGTGGATGCCCAGCAGCGTTGCCGAGAAGCCGCGCAAGACCGTGCTGTCGAGATAGCCTCCCAGCGCCGCGCCGACGAGGGTGGAGATCGTAATCGTCGGGTTGAGAATCGAGGAGACGCGGCCCACCATCTCGCGGGGCGTGCTTTGCAGCAGCAGCGGTCCCGCCGCCACATTGAGCGCGGCCTGTGGGATGCCCGCCACTCCGATGATCGCGATGGCGACCCAGATATCGGTCGAGCGCGCATAGGCGGTGATCAGCAGCGCCATGCCCAGCAGCGAGAGCCAGAGGGTGCGCGTCAGGCCAATCTTCTGGGCAAAGGCTCCGGCGAGGATCGCGCCCAGAATCATGCCGATGCCCATCACGCCATTGAGCGCGCCGTAGAGGCTGGTTGGCGCATGCAGGTTCCCCGTGGCGAAAAAGTAATCGAGCGTATTGAGCGCGCCACCGCCAAGCATAACAATTGTGGCTGAGATCGTGAGGACGACCAGCACCCGCGACCGGAGGAAGAAACGCAGTCCCCCACCGAACTCGCGCCAGAAGTTCGGACGCGCTCCCTCGGTGACACTGCGGGCAGCGGGCGGGGCGACAACAGTGTGGATGAGCAGGTAGGAGGCGACGAACGAGAGCGCATCGATGCCCAGCGCCCACTCCGGCCCAAAGGCGACGAAAAGCGGCGCGGCCAGCGTCGGGCCGAGAATCATAGCGATGCTCATCGAGGTCTGGCTCAGCCCCATGGCCCGCGCCTGCGTCTCCTCCGGCACGATATCACCGATGAGGGCCAGCGAGGCAGGCCGGAAGAACTGGCTGAGGGTGTTGAGCAGGAAGACGACGCCATAGACGACACCCAGTTGCCAGAAGAGCGGCAGTCGTCCGCCGGGCAGGAAGGGCAGCGGCACAACGCCCGAGGTGAGGATCAGCAGCGCCACCAGCGCCGCGCGCGCCGCATCCATCACGAGCATCGTGCGCCGCTTGTTCCAGCGATCGACGAAGACACCCGCAATCGGCCCAACGATCAGCACCGGAACGGTGGTCGCGATGAAGACGCCACTGACCGCCAGCGGCGCCCAGGTCTGGCCGCGGGCGATGACGGCGGCGATCCAGATGACGAGCGTGGTGTCGAAGATGAAGTCGCCAAAGATGGAGATGGTCTGGCCAAGCCAGAGCCGCCCATAGTTCCCGTTGATGAATAGACCGGGCTTTCTGGTCAATGGCGCAGACGTTGCAGGGTAGGTTGTGGTAGGATCCATAGTACTCTCCTCCGGTGTGTTGCCAACTAAACACATTCTCTGGGATTGCGAGTGGGAGTTCGGCGCGCGGACCGTTCCAGCGGTTCGCGTGTCCTTTTTTTTCGGTCACGCTCGTGCTCGTGGCCGGTAGTGACGATCACTCCTTTCGCTTGAGCGCCTCGCGCACCGCTGGCGAGGCATTCAGCACACCACGATGGCGGAAGTGACTAATCGCCTGTTCCACCAGTTCAGGGGTGATGTCGTCGGCGACGGTAAAGACGCCAATGGCGCTGATATCGAGTTGCCGATTCTCGGCGATGATCTCCTCCAAATAGGAGCGGCGTAGCGTGTACGCGCCAGCGACTACCATATGGCGCGCACGGGTCCGGCCCTGTACCTTCCTGGGTGGCTGGGGCTTCTTTGGTGGCGGTGGCATGTCCGGCGGCTGGCGCGAGAAGGCGTGGGCGGGTGGCGGCGACTCAGGCTCAGGCTCAACGCTGCTCTCATCGGCGATGCGCGGGTCGTAGCCCATCATGACGAAGGTGCGCTCCTCCTCGCCCTCGACGCCGCGTGGCGCCGAGTACCGGTCGAGCTCCGCCTGAACGCGCTTCGCCAGCTCCTTCATCTCATCGGTAGTGACCCATACCTGGGTGGCATTGAACCCCCAGACTTTGGGATTCTCCCACAGTTGATTGCGGACGGTGTACTCCGTCGCCCGCAGAAACCCCTGCACCGCATTGTCCAGATACGCCCGCATGGCTGCGAGCGCCTCGTCGGAGGGGACCGTGCGCAGGAGCGTCTTCGAGGCGGAAAACCCCTTGGCGACGGCGCGGTAATACTTCTCCAGGATGCCGCTCTTCTCGCGCGTGGCCACCAGCCGAACCAGTCCGACGCGCTCCAGCTCGCGGACATGATAGTGAATCTTAGCGGGCGCTTGGCCAAGCATCTCGCCCACCTGCGTGACGGTCATCGGGCGATGGCTGAGCGCCTCGGCGATACGCGAGCGCAATTCGTCGGCGATGGCGCGGAGCTGTTCGAGCGTCTCCAGTTCGTACGTCTCGGGGAGGTCGTTCGCCTCGGCGTCGCTCTCAGGCTCGTAAGGTGTTGTGTTGGGTGTGTCGTCTACTGGCATATTTGTGTCTCTTACTCATTCAAATTTTCTTGATAGGTCAAATAGTACCGAATGAGTAAACATTTGTCAAGGGGATCCTTACTAGCCAATTTGGTCGTGCATAACCCCGTGGATAAAGTCGTGGATAACTCACAGAGTGCGCCGAAAAGATGTGGATAACGCTCCACTGCTCAGATCGCGATAGGAGAATCCGCGAATTCGGTCCGCGGCCATCCACCAGGTTATCCACATGTGGGCGGATGGTGCAAAAGTCCTCGTTTGCCATTCGCCATTTCTTCGGGTATTCTGGCGGATGCGACCTGTCGGCCACCGTCAGATTTGCCGATGACGGAACGCTGTTCCGATGCTATACTCTCTTGAAAGAGTGTTCTAGTCACTGCCAGCAGCACGGCCACTACCATCGCTCGGATTCATCCCAACTCATTCATCAGTCATGCATCCGCTACATCAGAAATCGTCGTGTTTTTCCGCGCCAGTGCGAGCGAATCGCTTGTCACGGGAGGTTCTTCTATGGCCGTCGAGAAGCTGCTGCCCCAGAATATCGAAGCCGAGGCGGGCGTGCTTGGCAGTCTGCTGATCGACCCCGGCGCTATCGTCCAAGTGGCCGACTTTCTGCGCGCCGATGATTTCTATCGTGAGGCGCATCGCGAGATTTATCGCGCCGCGCTGGACCTCTACGAGACGAGCGACCCCGCCGACCTGATTACGCTGACCGACGAGCTGCAGCGGCGTGGC
>JAICKD010000215.1 GCA_025928125.1 Ktedonobacterales bacterium | reverse complement strand
ATAGATATCTATTCCCTGGCCCCTAATGACTCCGATAGAGCCTCGGTAAGTAGAGATTTTGAGCAAGCCCACTTATAGCGCCAAACTGAACGCTCACCGCTATATCCAACTTCTGCCTCGATGTGCCGGGGGCTAGTCAGAGTAATCTAGGCGTTGTGCCTTTGCGTCCATCTTCCTGCTCGCTCTTATTCTTCCTCCTTATTTGTCTGACAACTCTTGCTGCACCCATCCGAGTGTTTTTTGGCGCCGCCAATATCGCCCGCAAGTACTACCCCTTCTCCAACTAAAGGCCTATGCGCACCCCATAGACAGCGCGTGTCGCGCCCGCTACAATACCTCGGTAGGCATTTCGTATGGTCGTCTGTCTTCCCGCGAAACTCTTGAGCGTATTCAGAAGTTGTATAGATATGGCGCTGTAGACGTTCGGCCTGGCACGCAATTCGCGTATGGTCTGGCATGCTTTGTGATCTTGGTAATCTTGATTACGGCAGAGGTTGAGGTGACACACGATGGCCACTACGGGGGACAATGATCGCATCTCTCAGGCACTGGAGCTGCTCGGCAACCGGTTCGACCCGGAGATCGAGGAGAGCTTCACATCGATTGCCGAGCGCATTCTGGCCCAGGCGCTAGAAAACGTCGAGCTGGCCGAACACAAACTGCGCCAGATTCAAGAACTGGTCGGCGATGTCGCGCTGGCGGGCAGCAACTAACGCTACGACGCCAGCGCCTGTGCCTGCGACCGGGCAGCGCCCGCCTGGATACGTCTAGCGTCTACCGCTCGCCACCTGCGAGAAGGCGTCCGATGAGTGTCTCCGCTCGGCGCACCACCTCGGTCTCGTTCGCGTAGGTCAGCCGTCGTGCCGCCTCCGTCAGCTCGAACCAGCGCGCCTCATCATACTCGGCGTCGTGCAGCGAAACGTCGCCGCCTGTCGCCTCCATCAGAAAATGGCGCACCTCTTTGTCATAGCGCACTCCCCGGCGCCCGAAGCTGTACTGGATGCTGCCCAGATCGCCCACGATGCGCGCCTGGATGCCGGTCTCCTCGCGCACCTCACGGAGCGCCGTCTCCTCGACGGTCTCGCCGTCCTTCGGCGTCCCCTTGGGCAGCGTCCAGGTCTCATCACGCAGGTAACCCACCAGCACAACCTCGACGCCAGCCAGCGCGGATGTGGAAGCGGGCGCCGTCTCCGCGTTGGCCTCTATGACGCGGAGAACGGTGGGGAGCCGAAAGACTACTCCACCAGCGGAAAATGCGCGTACAACTCTCGGCCTGGGCATCTCGTCATCCACATCCAGTTCTTTGGGTCTGCGCCGTTCTCTAGATATCTCTCTGCCTCTTCGCCCGGAGCGGGCGTGACATTCCTCGCGTCTCCCCGGTCTCCGCGGCCACCTACGAGCAAAGAGCCGCCGCGAGGTTGGGCGGCGGCTCCTGTGTGTGAATAGGCAAGCTGGTTAGACAGCCACGACACGGCCCTTGTCGCGATTGACCCGCAGGATCTTGAGCAGGTATTGCTCCGAGTTCAGGTAATAAGGATTGCGCTTGATGAACTTGCCGACGACCGCGATGGGATGGAGTTTCAACAGTTCCACGACGAGGCCGCCTGGGAGTTTGGAATAATCGTAGTGCATCAGCGCGATGATGGGGGCGTTCTGGAAGGTGAAAACGGCGTCGGATGCGGCTTCATACTTGAGGATCTGCTGGGGGATTTGTGCTGTATTGGCAGCGCCTTCGGTCAGCCAGTTCATATCCATCGAGATACGCACTGCTTTCCAGCCTTCGCGCATTGCCTGCGCGATAAAGGTCTGGTGGGTCGAGAGCAAATGATAGGGATCAAAGCGGTTATTGACTAAGAGAGGCTCTCGATCCGAGACCAGTTGCAACTGACCGGTCTGCTGCGCCGCCGCGACATCAACTCCCTGCTTCGCGAGAGCCTGTTCCATATCCTTGACCGAGGCGGGCGTTCCAGCAAAGAGACATTTTTCCGAAGCTGCCAGTCCGACTTCCAGTAAGCGCGCCGTGACACCAGCGATTTCGTTCACCTTGTTATAGAGTTGGACAATATGAGAACCTGGTGGAATCCGCTCGGATTTCCCCTCGACACTCAAATCCATGCTTGTACCTCCGCTTTCGAGGGTCAGGGACAAACCGTGCCGCATGACACTACGTAACACAAGCTCAGCACTGAACTGGACGGTGTATAACGGGAGTGCATAGCCTGAAGCGCATGCCTGAGCACTTAAATCGTCTTCGTCTGTGGAATACACAAGCTCTGCGCGGCAGGTCAAACCGCAGGCACGAAAATCCGCTTCGGGCCGCAGTTTGATGCTGGTCTGCCTATTGGCGTCTGCGGAGAGTATATCCAAGGCTTACGCCAGTGTCAAGTGAAGAGCTTGCTTGATCCCGGAAAATTCGGGCTTTGTTGGCTATATTGTGATGCGCAGACGTGATGTGAGCGTCCCTCCCCCTACTGGAGAAGTAGTTGGGGAGGGACAGTTTTATTCGTGCTGCTCGCGTAGCGCCGGGAAGAGGATCACCTCGCGGATGGTCTCCTGATTGGTCAGCAGCATCGTCAGCTTCTCGATGCCGCCGCCCCAGCCGCCTGTGGGTGGCATCCCGACCTCCAGCGCCTCGATATAGTCCTCGTCGAGCACCTGCGCCTCGTCGTCGCCGCCCGCGCGCTGCCGCGCCTGATCCTCGAAGCGTACCCGCTGGTCCAGCGGATCGTTCAACTCGGAGAAGGCGTTCCCCATCTCCAGCCCACCAGCGAAAAGCTGGAAACGCTCGGTCGTATTCAGGTCGTCGGGCTTGCGCTTGGCCAGCGGCGAGATGTCGAACGGATAATCGTAGAGGAAGGTTGGCCCTGTGATCTTTGGGTTACGGCCACGGGTGATGCTGTCCTTCAGGTTGTCGATCAGCTTGCCGCGCCCCAGCTTCGGATCGACGATGTGGCCCTTCTTGCGCATCGCCTCCGACAGCGCGTCACGCTCGGGGTACTTGTCATAGTCGATGCCAGCATACTCGGCGATGGCCTCGCGTAGCGTCATCCGCTGGAACGGCGGCGTCATATCCAGATCCATGCCCAAGTAGCTGATCTGGAGCGTGCCGCAGACCGCCAGCGTGATGTGTGCGTGCATCTCCTCGACCTGCCGCATGACCTCCTCGAAGTCGGCGTAGGCCTGGTAGAACTCCATCGTCGAGAACTCGGGATTGTGCTCGCGGTCCATCCCCTCATTGCGGAAGCTGCGGCCAATCTCGTAGACCCGCTCGAAGCCGCCGACGATCAGCCGCTTGAGGTAGAGTTCCGGCGCGATGCGCAGGTAGAAATCGCGGTCTAGCGTGTTGTGGTGCGTCACGAAAGGGCGAGCCGTCGCGCCACCATAGAGCGGCTGCAGAATCGGCGTCTCCACCTCCATGAAGCCGCGCGCATCGAGAAACTGGCGCATGGATGAGAGAATCCTGGCCCGCGCCTGAAAGATCGGGAACTCGACCTCACGATTGGCAAGCAGGTCCAGGTAGCGCTTGCGATGGCGCACCTCGGGATCGGTGAGCTTGAGGTCGCCGCCCGCACCCTTCGCGGGCAATGGCGTCAGCGACTTGGAGAGCAGCTCGTACCGCTGGACGGCCAGCGTCTTCTCGCCGGTTTTGGTGGTGAAGAGCGTGCCAGTCACCTGCAAGAAGTCGCCCAAGTCAATCAGTTTGAGGCGCTGGAAGGCTTCGTCGCCGATGGTGTCGCGCTTGACGTAAATCTGAATGTCCGCGGAGCCGTCTTCGATATTGGCGAAGACGGATTTTCCCATCTCGCGCCGCAGCATCAGGCGACCGACCAGGGTGATCGGTTGCCCCTGCCCTTGTAGCTCATCGAAGTGCGCCAGGGTCTCGGCAGCGGTGTGTGTGCGGTGGCTGCGCGCGGGATAGGGATCGATCCCCTCGGCGCGCAGGGCGGCCAGCTTCTCCAGTCGGGCCTCTCGCTCGTCCGACATGATGTCGTCTCATCCTCCTCGTCAGTTGGGTGCAAACGAGCGCATTGTACCACGCGGACCTCACCCCCGGCCCCTCTCCTGCGAGGAGAGGGGAGACAGAGACATTTCGGATTGGGCGCGCTTCAAGAAAGCTTGGGGTAGCCGTTACTCCACATTCCGGCGCAATAGGGCAGTGGCCGAGAGCGTGGCCAGACCAATCAGCGCGATGATCAAGCCGATCAATGTGATGAAGACGCCACCCTGCGCTGTCCAGTTGCCAGCCGCCACCCCAACGCGCGTGGGGTGCGCGATGATGGCGCCGACACCTGAGTAGGCCAGCCCCACGAGCGCGACCGCAGCCACCAGCCAGAGCGTCGTCCAGACGCAGAACGTGCGAGTCACGGCGCGCAGCCAGACGCCCACGAAGATCATCGCCGCGCCAATGCCCAGCAGGATCCCAATCGCGTTCTGGGCGATTGTCGGATCGAGGAAGAGCAGCATGTTCGGATCGGTGGCCGAGGTCACGGCAACATTGCCGGACGCCTGGACGAGACCGGCGAAGAGGGCGCTGGATGCGGGAATACCCTTGCAACTGCCCAGCAGCAGCGGCGTCTGGGTGCAGTTGACCGCCGCCCAGCCCGCCGAGAGGAAGCCAAATGCCCAGATGATGAGGCCAAGATTCAGCACACTCGCGCCAGGCAGCTGGAGGAGCGTACGAGGCCTGTCTTCATCGTTGCCGGGAAGATGCCAGAAGGCGTGCCTGCGCCACTCGCCGATCAGCAGCCCAATCACCGCGATCCACATCGCGACCAGCGCCACGACCACCACCCAGAATCCGAGCGCCAGATGGCCGGTATAGCTGAAAATGGCGAGGTCCTGGCCCGACGCCTGGGTAGACTCAAAAGGCTTACCAGAGGCGAGCGGCGAGAGGCCGAAGGCGACGACGAAGACTGTGGCAAAGATGAGCCAAAGCCCGAATGTGTGCGTGGCAATCGCGCCGAGCAGCGAATCGGCTGGCCGCCAGAGCAACGGCGCGAGCAGCAGGCCAAGCATGGAGAAAGCCGCTACGGCAAATGGCGAAGGGATGATGTCGCCGAAGTTGAAGAAGCGCTCAATGATGGCAATGTTCGGATCAACGAGCAGCGGGAACGTTGCCCTGTCTCCGATATTGGTCACGACGATGGCCCACGGCAGCCACGCGGCATAGGCGAAGACCAGCGCGCCCACCGTCGCCAACAGCCGCACCAGTCGGCCGCTCGACGCGCGCTCCCCCTTGGATGCCGACGACGGATTCGCCACTATCGGCGCTGTGTCGTCCTGCGTCGAGACCACCTGCGCGTCACTCATCTGCCCGCTCCCTTTCGCCACTCCTGGCTATTTGCCGCACGATGCCCCGCCGAAAATCCGCCAACCTGCCATGGCTGGCTCACACAGTGTACATGAATCGCGGCAATCGCGCTAGAGCGAGATGGTAACGCTGTTAGATGGCCCTGGCGCATAGTCTGTGAGTCCGCGCAGGCGGATTTTGTGTCGGAGCGCAGCGAGGTCGTTCAGGCGCGGTTTTAACCGCCAGCCGCTAATGCGCGGCGAAGTTGTGCCAGAAGAGGAAGACACGCTCGCGCAGGGGCGCATGTTCGAGCGTGCGCAGGTATGGGTCGCGCAGCCAGAGCCACTCCGCCGTCTCGCGGGCGAGCGCCAGCAGCGGCGTATCGGCCATCGTCGCCACCTTCAACTCCGGCAGACCGCTCTGCCGCGTGCCGAAGAAGTCGCCGGGGCCACGCAGCCGCAGGTCCGCGTCGGCCAGCGCGAAGCCATCCGACGTCTGTTCCAGCACCGCCAGCCGTTCGCGCGCCGCCATGCCAGCCTCCTGGCTCAAGAGGTAGCAGTATGACTGCTGGCTCCCGCGCCCGACACGTCCCCGGAACTGGTGCAGCTGCGAGAGGCCGAAGCGGTCGGCATCCTCGATCAGCATTACCGTCGCGTTCGGCACATCCACGCCAACTTCCACCACTGAGGTCGCCACCAGCACGTCCACCTCGCCATCGCGGAAGGCGCGCATCACGCGGTCTTTCTCCGCTGGGCGCATCTGCCCATGGACCAGCCCCAGCCGCAGATCGGGGAAGACCTGCGTCCGCAGCCGTTCGTACTCCTGCGTCGCTGCCTTCGCCTCCAGCGTCTCCGACTCCTCGACCAGCGGACAGATGATGTACGCCTGCCGCCCCTCCGCGACCTCCTGCGCCACCAGCCAGTACGCCTCCTGCCGCT
>JAICKD010000525.1 GCA_025928125.1 Ktedonobacterales bacterium | reverse complement strand
TACAGCGGGATATTCCCGTGCTTCTTGGGTGGGTTCGTGTCGCGCTTGTTTTTGAGCATGTCGAGCGCGACGATGATCTTCTCGCGGGTGTGGCGTGGCTCGATCACCTCGTCCACATAGCCACGGGCTGCAGCAATGTATGGATTCGCGAACTTCTCCTGGTACTCCGCGACTAACTCCTGCCGTCTTGCCTCCGGGTCGGCGGCCTGGGCTATCTCATCCTTGAAGATGATATTGACTGCGCCATCTACACCCATAACCGCGATCTCGGCGGTCGGCCAGGCGTAGTTGATGTCGCCACGCACGTGCTTGCTACTCATCACGTCATAGGCGCCACCATAGGCTTTGCGCGTGATGACCGTCACCTTCGGCACGGTTGCCTCACAGTAGGCAAAGAGCAGCTTGGCCCCGTGGCGAATGATGCCGCCGTGTTCCTGCTTGATGCCCGGCAGGAAGCCAGGAACGTCCTCGAACGTGACGATGGGAATGTTGAAGCAGTCGCAGAAGCGGACGAAGCGCGCGCCCTTATCCGACGAGTCGATGTCGAGCACGCCAGCCAGCACGGCGGGCTGCTGCGCGACGATACCGACGGGGCGGCCGTTCATGCGGGCGAAGCCGACGATGATGTTGCGCGCCCACTGCGCGTGGACCTCGAAGAAGCTGCCACGGTCTACCACCGCCTCGATCACCAGCTTCATGTCATACGGCTTATTCGGATTGTCGGGGATGATCTCATCCAGCGATTCTTCGGCGCGCGCGACGCTGTCGGTGGGTGCCTCGATGGGCGGGTCGTCCACGTTGTTGGCGGGTAGGTAGCCCATCAGCATACGTATCTGGCGCAGGCACTCGACCTCAGTTGGCACCGAGAAGTGCGAGACGCCGCTGGTACCGCTGTGGATTGTCGCGCCGCCCAACTCATCGAAGGTGACGTCCTCGTGCGTCACCGTCTTGACGACGTTCGGCCCGGTGACGAACATGTGACTCGTCCCCTCCACCATGAAGATGAAATCGGTGATGGCGGGTGAGTAGACCGCGCCGCCTGCGCACGGCCCCATGATCGCCGAGATTTGCGGGATGACACCGCTGGCGAGCGTATTACGCAGGAAGATATCGGCGTACGCCCCCAGGCTGACCACGCCCTCCTGGATGCGCGCGCCGCCAGAGTCATTCAGGCCGATGATTGGCGCGCCGTTTTTCACCGCCAGGTCCATGATCTTGCAGATTTTCTCAGCGTGCGCCTCTGAGAGCGAGCCGCCGAAGACCGTGAAATCCTGCGAGAAGACGTAGACCAGCCGCCCGTCGATTTTGCCGTAGCCTGTCACAACACCGTCGCCGAGGAACTTCTGGTCCGCTAAGCCAAAGTCGCTCGTGCGATGGGTGGCGAACATATCGGTCTCCTGAAAGGTGCCGGGGTCGAGCAGGAGGTCGAGCCGTTCGCGCGCGGTTAGCTTGCCTTTGCGGTGTTGCACGGCGATGCGCTCCTCGCCGCCGCCAAGCCGTGCCTGCTCTTTCAGCGCTCGAAGCTCTTCCAACTTCTGTTTCGTCGTCTTCATGGATGATTGCGACTCCTCGGTCAACGTCGATAATTTCAAAGCGAACTCGCGGCTGCTATTGCGCCTCGGTCCGCTGTACAAGCTCCAGCAGCACGCCGCCCGTGCCTTTGGGATGCAGGAAGATGCCCCGCCCCTCGGCGGTCGGTCGTGGCGCCGCGTCGAGCACCTGCGCCCCGGCGGCGCGAAGCTCCGCCAGCGCGCGGTCGATATCTGGCACTTCCAGGCAGATGTGATGCAGCCCACCGCCACGTTGCTCCAGGAAGCGGGCGACGCTTCCTTCAGGATTCACTGGTTCGAGCAGTTCGATCTCGCTTCCATTCGTGCCGCCAAGCGGGAGAAATGCTATGCGTACGCCTTCCTGGGGGAAGTCAAGCACATGCGACGGGGTGATACCGAGCATATCACGGTAAAAGTGGAGCGCGGTATCCAGGTCGCGCACGACTACGGCGACGTGGTCAATGCGCTTCACGCCCTCTGAGAGCATCAGTAACGTTTCCCTTCCAAGACAGGTCTTATCTCTACCATGAAATATTCTAGCTGGTTGTGGAACGTCTCGTGCGGTGATGATCTTCATCATCTCCACGCTGGCTCGAGTAGCATGTGCTGAGATGGATGATACATCACAAACAGCCTGGCGTGCGCCCTTTCCCGCATGGCGCGGCGGGCGTCCAGACAAGCATACGAGAAGTCTTTAGTGGCCGGGCGCCACATGCAGACGGTAGAGAGGAGTAACGCGATGACTGCGCGTATTCGTGTTGGCACGGCAAGCTGGACCGATCATGAGCCATTCTATCCGCCGGAATACAACAAGGCCGATAGAAAGGCCTATCGAATCAGCTACTATGCCCGATTCTTCTCGATGGTCGAGGTTGATTCCACATTTTACCGGCTGCAGCCCGCGCGCAACTTTACGATGTGGGCCGACCGCACGCCTGATGACTTCGTCTTCAACGTCAAGGCCTATGGCGAGCTGACCTGGCATCACCGCGACGACGCGAAAGAGATCATCACGCCCGCCGCGGAGACGTTCGCGCAGTTCAGCGAGATGATCGAGCCGCTGCACAAGGCAAACAAGCTTGGCGCGCTGCTCTTCCAGTTCCCGCCGTGGTTCACGTTCGGGCCAGAGCAAATGGAGTATCTGGGTACGGTGCGCGAGATGTTGCCGGAGGAGACCATCGCGGTCGAGTTCCGTCACCGTTCGTGGGTCGAAGGCGCCAATGCGCAGGAGACGAAAGCCGCTCTCGCCGATACGCGCCTGGCGTTCGTGGCTGTGGATGAGCCGCAGGTTGGCAGTGGGTCTATGCCGCCAATTGTGATGCTGACCGATCCCCATTTCTCGATGGTGCGGTTTCACGGCCGGAATCGGGCGATGTGGTACGGCAAGAACCTGAAGAGCAGCCGCGACCGCTTCGACTACCTGTATACCCGCGACGAACTCACACCCTGGGCTGAGCGCATCCAGCGCATTGCCGAGGCATTGCAGGGCAGCGAGGTCCATGTCATTACCAACAACAATGCCTCGAACTACAGTATCGCCAATGCCTTCGATATGCAGGAACTGCTGGGGCTGACGGTCGCAGGCGGCGAGGCAATCCCCGAGCCAGTCTCGCAGACCCTGGCCGAGCGGACGGCAGTGGATGACTCATCAGATGATGAGGAGTAGCTTTTGGCCGTTGTGCTACTGGCTGGCGATGCTATCCATCAGCCAGGTGGTACCGTCAAACTGGCTGAGCGCAATCGAGTAGACGACGGGACT
>JAICKD010000207.1 GCA_025928125.1 Ktedonobacterales bacterium | reverse complement strand
CGGTCACGGCTATTCCCGCGCCGGGGCCAGCGATGACCAGTGGGTGTTGCTGGTAGCGCTCGGTGCGCAATACGAAGACGTTCTCCGGGCCATGCCCTTGCGCGAGCGGATTGTCCTGGTCTACCTCGCGCAGACTGGCGCTCAGGTGGCCGTGGGCATCCATCGCGCCCAGGTAGCGGAGGGTATGGCCTGAAGCGCGCGCGCTGGCGAATCGGTCGCGCAGGTGCTCGCGCCAGGACGGCAGCGCGGCCAGAAAATCATCACGTCCAAGAGACGCCGCGCCGGATGGTATCAGGTTTTCGACCTCGATGTCTACTATCTCGGCTGGATATCCTGCGAGACGAGCAAGTATTAACAGTTTGCGCGCGACATCGTGGCCGGATAGGTCTACCCGTGGGTCTGGCTCGCAGTAGCCCGCTGTGATGGCGTTCGCAAGCGAGGCCGCGAAGTCGGAGCCATGAGACATGTCGGAGCAAAGTTGTCCGAGCGAGCCACTGGCTACCGCGTGCAACTCGATAACCTTGTCGCCGCTGGCTGTCGCCGCTGCCACAGCACTCGCGATTGGCATCCCCGCGCCAACGGTTGCGCTGAGGTGGAGCGAACTGTGTAAACTGTCACCCTGGAGCGCTTGGAACTGGTTGTATGACCCGGTCAGCGGATCTTTGTTGCAGAGCACGATATGCGCGCCAGCCGCCCGCGCCGCCAGCAATATATCCGTCGTGCCATGGCCAGTTGCGCAGTCCACGACGATCACACGATCAGGTCTCCCGCCAGTCTGTATCGCCTGCCGCAGCACATCCTGCCAGTCTCCTACGTACCGACCGTTCGATAGTGTGCTCAATGGCTGCCCGCTTACATGCGCCCCCATCACGCTGGTGAGTATCTCAGTTGAGAGCAACCACTCCGTTGGGCCTGGGACGACGAAGCCACTCGAATCGGCAAGCGCGTAGTAATGGATCCCCAGCCCGAACTGTTCGTGCCAGGCGCGAGCGAGCCGTTGCACCAGGGATACGACAGCCGCTCCTACATGTCCCACCCCAAGCTGAACCAGCAGGAAGTCAGATGGCTTCTCCGACGCTGTCTCAGAAGGCATCGGGCCGACCCACCTTTCTTTGCGCTCCCGCCAGCGCACGCGAAGCGAGCAACGCCATCAGTGGTGTCGTATCCATCCGAGGTGGCGGCGCACATGACACACCAATGTCGGTACCCGGCGCCTCAGGGTCGAACACGCTACGTAGGTGTACCGGAATCCCGCGCTGGGCCAGCGGGGGCAGGGTCGCCGGATGAAGCACGCGCGCGCCGCGGGTGGCAATGGCGGCAGCTTCATCGTAGGTTAGCGAGGTCAGCAGCCGCGCGTCAGGTACAATACGCGGATCAGCTTCGTATATGCCCGCGACATCGCTATAGATGTAGACGGCATGGGCATCCAACGCCGCACCGATAATCGCCGCCGAGTGATCTGAGCCGTTGCGACCGAGCGTCGTGTACGCGCCATCTTGCGTCAGAGCCAGGTATCCCGGCAGCACGGGCGTCGTGCCGCAACGCATCAGGTTCGTGATTGGGTCGCGAAGCCACAACGAAGTCGCCACAACCGAGGCGGTCCAGCGCGGGGATGCACACCGTAGATCGTGTTCGACGATGACTGGCGCATCCTCGAATGGCGCCGCCTCCATCCCGGCATGGGCCAGGGCCGCCGCGAACAGGCAAACCGAAAGTTTCTCACCCCAGGCGGAGAAAACCGCGATGGCCTCCTCACGCTCGTAGCCCTCGGGCATGGCCGCAAGCGCCATGGTGTCTGATTCCAGCATGCGCCAGAGTGGTGCAAGCTGATCGGTCTCGACGCCTTCTCTGACATCAGCCAAGGATGCCAGTGCCTCTTCGTGCTGAGCGTGCAGCGTGGCGTACGGTCCGCGCCAGCCGGAGTCTCCGCGCGCCGCGCGCCTGGCAATCGCGAAGAGTTGGTCGGTGACACCAGCCATTGCCGAGACAACGCAGATCACCGGTTCGGTGAGGGAATGCCGGGCTACGATACGCGCGGCGGCAAGCATACGTTCTGGGCCAGCCAGCGAGCTTCCGCCGAACTTGACGACAATCATGCGCTCCTCCCCGAAGCCGCCAGCAATCCCCGCGCATAGGCCAGCTCCGCGTTGAGCAGCGCCGCGCCCGCTGCCCCTCTGATAGTGTTATGGCTGAGGCAGATAAACCGATAGTCGAGCACCGCGCAGCGTCGCAGCCGACCGAGCGTCACACCCATGCCATTCTCGGCGTCGCGGTCGTAGCGCGGCTGGGGGCGATCAGGCGCATCGAGATAGCGCAAGACCTGTTGCGGAGCCGTTGGCAGCCCTAGCGTCTGTGGTAGCCCAGAGTATGCTTCCCAAGCGGCAAGGATCTCGTCTGGATCTAGGGTCTGCGCAAACTTGACGCTGACACTCGCCAGGTGGCCCTCGCGTACAGGGACGCGGGTCGTCTGCGCGCTCAGACGGATGGGTGCATCGACAAACGCGCCATCCTGCCAGACGCCCAGTATCTTGCGCGTCTCCGTCTCGATTTTCTCCTCCTCCCCAGCGATAAACGGGATGACATTGTCGATCAGATCGAGCGAGGCGACACCGGGGTAGCCCGCTCCCGAGGCCGCCTGAAGGGTCGTCACCATCACTTGATCGATTCCAAAACGCGCAAGTGGCGCGAGCGTCAACGCCAGACCAATCGTCGAGCAGTTGGGGTTGGTAACCAGCGCGCCCGACCACTGACGCGATGCACGCTGGTTTGCGAGCGCGGACAGGTGATCGGGATTGATCTCCGGGATCACCAGCGGCACGTCCGGCTGCATGCGGAACGCCGAGGCGTTGCTGGAAACAAACGCGCCCGCGCGGGCAAACACAGGCTCGACGGCTTCCGCTTCCAGGGCGGGTAGGGCCGAGAAGACGAGCGTCGCTGGCGGGCAGTCATCGGGTGTGGGGCGCGCGAGACGAAGCGCGGCCGCCTCAGGTGGCGCCTCGCCCTCGATCCGCCACTGAACAACCTCGCCGTACTGCCGTCCCGCGTGCCGCTCGGAGGCCGCCACGCCCGCCAGCCGAAACCAGGGATGCCGAGCCAGCATCGCGACGAGCCGCTGGCCAACGAGTCCGGTGGCTCCCAGCACGACCACTGGTATCCGGTCCGCTGGAGCCTCAATTGTTGTGTCATGTATCATGGGTAATCCCTTTGCAGAGATGGAGTGTATGAGCCAGCGCTTGGGTTGCAGCCCCCTCCCCAACCCCTCCCCCATAGGGAGAGGGGCCAGAGGTACGCCTTGGCAAGCTTAAGCCGGGTTTGCCGTGGCGGCGCGTAGCGCCTGGTCGAGATCGGCCAGCAGATCGTTGACCGCCTCGATGCCAACAGAGAGCCTGATGAAGTCAGGTGTGGCGCCCGTCGCGAGTTGCTCCTCTTCGTTCAACTGCGAGTGCGTGGTGCTGGCCGGGTGGATAATCAGCGACTTGGCATCGCCGACATTAGCCAGCAGCGAGAAGAGCTTCACCGAGTTGATGAGCCGCCGTCCAGCTTCCAGCCCGCCCTTGATCCCGAAGCCGATGATTGCGCCGTAGCCGTGTCGGTGGTAACGCCGGGCAAGTTCGTGCGTCGGGTGGTTCGAGAGGCCAGGATAGAGCACCCACGTGACGGCGGGATGTCCGGCGAGGAATTGCGCGACCCGGAGCGCGTTCTCGCTGTGGCGCTCCATGCGCAGGGGCAGGGTTTCCAGCCCTTGCAGGAAGAGCCAGCTATTGAGCGGACTGATGGCAGGCCCGAGATCGCGTAATAGCTGCGTGCGCGCCTTGACGGCGAAGGCCGCCGGGCCAAACGTCTCGACATAGCGGACACCATGGTATGTCGGGTCTGGCTCGGTGAGGCCAGGGAACTTGCCGCTGGCGTTCCAGTCGAACGTGCCGCTATCTACTATGACGCCGCCGATGGAGGTGCCATGCCCGCCGATAAACTTGGTCGCCGAATGGACGACGATATCAGCCCCGTGCTCGATGGGTGTGAGCAGATATGGGCTTGGGAAGGTGTTATCCACAATCAGCGGAATCCCGGCGGCGTGGGCGATATCGGCGACGGCGCGAATATCCAATGTATCCAGACGCGGATTGCCAACCGTCTCGGCGTAGATGGCGCGCGTCTTCGGCGTGATGGCGGCGCGGAAGTTCTCTGGATCGCCGCCATCGACGAACTGAACATTGATGCCAAGATGTGGCAGCGTCTGGGCGAACAGGTTGTACGTGCCGCCGTAGAGGCTCGCGCTGGAGATGATCTCGTCACCGGCGCCCGCGATGTTGGTAATCGAGAGGAAGATGGCCGCCTGGCCGGATGCGGTCGCCAGCGCGGCGACTCCCCCTTCCAGGGCTGCGATGCGCCGCTCGAAGACATCCTGCGTCGGGTTCATGATGCGCGTGTAGATGTTGCCGACGGCGCGCAACCCGAAGAGATCGGCGGCATGGTCGGCGTTGTCGAAGACATACGATGTCGTCTGATAGATCGGCACCGCGCGGGCGCGCGTCGTGGGATCAGGGTCTTCCTGTCCCGCATGGAGCGCTAACGTCTCGAAGGCATAGTGCAGCGCCTGATCGGCGGCGTCTGCTGACTGGTCTGTTGCGGTCACTTGAGCTGTATCTGTCACGAGTGTCTTCCTTTGCAAGAATGCTGTAACTTCGCTTACCTGATAGTGTTGTTCTGGCTGTACGAGTTTGTGGTCGATAACTGGCGGTCGCGGCGGCCCTCGCGCCACCAGACAATCCATCAGAAAGGGACGCAGCAGGGCGTCGAGTTGTCCCCACTCTTTGAGAAATGCGTCGTGGCCCTGAATGGAGTTGATCTCGCGATACTCCGCCTGCCCGCCAGCGGCGAGAATGCCATCGGCTACGGCGCGCACCTGCTCCGGCGGAAAGAGCCAGTCGCTGCTGATGCCCACCGTCAACACACGCGCGCGCACCCGGCTGAACGCCTCGCCGTCGGAACCGCGCCCCTCAGCCACGTCATAGCGGTCCATCGCGCGGGTGAGGATCAGATAGCTGTTGGCGTCGAAGCGTCGCACGAGCTTCAATCCCTGGTACTGGAGATAGCTCTCGACATCGAAGGCCCCGCCGAAGTTCGGCTCGCTGGTCGGTTGAGATGCTGGGCGACGGCCGAACCGTGCGGCAAGATCGTCGGCGCTGGTGTACGTTAGCATCGCGGCCATGCGGGCAATGGCAAGCCCGTCGTCTGGCCCATGTTCTGGCTCGTAGTCGCCGCCGTTCCAACGCGGATCAGCGACGATGGCGCGGCGTCCAATCTCATTGAGGGCGATACCTTGCGTCGAGAGGCGCGCGCCCGCCGCCAGGATGATGGCGCGCTCGACGAAGTCGGGATACGCCACGGCCCACTCCAGCGACTGCAACCCGCCGATGGAGCCGCCGGTCACCGCCGCCAGCCGCCGCACGCCGAGTCGATCCAGCAATGCCCGCTGCGCCCGCACCATATCGCCGATGCTGACCAGTGGGAACCGCATGTTGTAGCGGCGCCCGTCCGCCGGATGGCGCGATGTGGGGCCAGTGCTGCCATAGCAGCTTCCAGGAACGTTGGCGCAGATGACAAAGTAGCGATCAGTGTCGAAGACACGGCCAGGGCCGACGAGCGGATTCCACCAGCCCGCGCGCGAATCATCAGGGTTCGCCAGGTCGCGGACGTGCGAGTCACCGGTCAGCGCGTGGCAGATGAGGACGGCGTTGTCTCTCGTAGGCGCGAGCGTACCCCACATCTCGTAGGCAAGCGTCATCGGGGTCACGATCTCGCCCGCGCTGAATCGAAACTCGTCGAGTGTGAACGTCCGCACATCGGGACTAAGCGCAGCCGCAACCGGCGCGCGATTTCCAGGGGCCATACGGATGCCTCCGCGAACGGCGTCCATGACATCCTTGTGGCGGATGATGGGCAACAACATGACCTGTCATCGAGGGGCGAGAGGTCTTCGCGGTACCACCCTTGTCTGCCAGCGCCTTGCGGCACTGGCCTCAGAGACTCCAACCGCGCCCGCATGTGCATACTGAGCTGCGTTACAGCAGACGGCAGGGAGTCTTGAAGCCGTTAACGGGGCTTCATCCGGCGCACTCTACTGTGGCGGGTGACGGCCCTACCGGTTCGATGCGCGGCTGTGCGGAGCATGCCTATTGGGCGAGGCGACGCCGAATTCTCAGCGGCTACGGCTCTCTGTCGTCGTCTCGGGTCCACAGACTCTCCGCATACTCGCTCTCCTGGCGGGGGCGGGTCAGGATGACAAAATCGCCCTCTCCGGTGAAATGGAGAGGGCGG
>JAICKD010000831.1 GCA_025928125.1 Ktedonobacterales bacterium | reverse complement strand
GCCCTCGGCCACAACCGCCCGCGTCTGAAACGTCTCGTCGGGTAGCTCGACCGTCACCGCCGGATTGGCGACGAGGTTGCTGTACCAGTCGGGGTGGCGCACCGCGCCCGCATTCGAGGCGATCACCAGCACGCGGTCGCCCTCGATCACATAGGTCATCGGCGTGGTATGGGGCTGACCGCTGCGCGCGCCGGTCGTCGTCAGCAGCAATATTCTGCGTCCTTTCAGCTTCGGGTCGTGCGCGCGAAAATCCACGATCAACTGGCGATTGAACGCCTTCAATTCCTCAGGCGTTTGGGGCATCGACATGCGTACTCCTGTTTTCTATCAATACTTAGCGGACGTGTGGCATAACCTCAGTGGCGAAGCGTTCGATCTGCTCCACGCGGTCGGGCCAGCGCGGTACCATGAATTGTAGCGCCAGATGCTCGACGCCGATCTCGCGGTAGACCGCCAGCGCCTCGATCAGTTGCTCCGGCGAGCCGCGCAGCGCCCGCTCATCCTGGGCTACTGGTTCGCGGGTCACCTCGATGGGACGGCAGCAGGCCAGCTGCACCGCGTTGGCGTTGCGCCCGGCGTATTCGGCTTCGCGGCGGGCGTTGTCATAGCCAGCGCGTAGCTCGGCGGGCGAGATGCTGACAAAGTAGGGGAACCAGGCGTCGCCGTAGCGGCCCGCGCGCCGTTGCGCCGCCGACCCCTCGCCGCCGACCCAGAGCGGGATGCGCGGCTGCTGGATGGGCTTGGGGTAGAAGGCCACGTCGTCGAAGGCGTAGTGCTGGCCGTGGAAGCTGATGTGCTCCTGCGTCCAGAGCAGATCGAGGATCTGGATCTGTTCGTCGGTCATCTTGCCGCGCGCTTTAAATGACACGCCCAGCGCGGCGAACTCCTCTTCCATCCAGCCGACGCCCACGCCTAGCGTCAGCCGACCCTGCGCCAGCCGTTCGATGGAGGCGGCGACGCGCGCCCAGTAAAGCGGATGGCGATATGGCAGCACCAGCACGCTGATGCCCAGCGTAATCGTCTGGGTGCAGCCCGCGAGGTACGCCAGGCAGGTGAATGAGTCGAGGAAAGGGCGGTCTGGCGGCACGATGAACTCGTGATTCTCGGCGTAGGGGTAGGGTGTGCGAATCTCCCAGGGTGTGACGACCCGGTCCGCCGACCAGACGGCGTCGAATCCCTGTCGCTCTGCGCTCTGCGCCGCCTCTCGCAGTGTATCCGGGCCGGTCGCGCGCCCAGAGATGGGCAGAAAGACCCCTAACCGCATGCGCCAGCCCTCCTTTGTAGCCTACTAGACGCGCTCGATCCGCCGCAGCCAGTACCACGCCGTGGGAGCGCCATCGCGACCCGTGCCGCGCTCGACCTTCTCCACCTTGAAGCTGTCCCCAAAGATGTGCGCGACATCATCTTGGGTGAAGCCCACGCGGCGCACCCCAAGCATACGCGGCTCGAAGCCATAGAGCAAGTAGAGCGCGCCGGGCGCGGCAAAGCGCGAGACGCCAGCGGCGTAGTCGGCGCGGCGGTCTTCATTGATGCCGTGGAAGCAGCCCAGATCGAGAATCAGCGAGCAGGGCGCGCCGATGGGTAGCCGGTCTAGCTGGGTGACATCACCATGGATGAAGCGCGCCGAGCCAGGTAGCTTGCCCATTGCCCGCGCCTTCTGTTTCGCGCGGGAAATCGCGGGAGCGGCGAAGTCCACGCCGATGGCCTGCCAGCCGTTGCGCGCCATATAGAGGCAGTTGGTGCCGGTGCCGCAGCCCAGATCGAGCGCGCGTCCCGGGGGCATCGCGCCCACGCCTTC
>JAICKD010000674.1 GCA_025928125.1 Ktedonobacterales bacterium | reverse complement strand
GCCGCGCATGCCACGGCGCCCGCATCCACACCGAGGATGAACGAACCCCGGACGCGGGCAGCGATGAACCCGGCAACGAACGCGCAGATGATGGCGGCCATCAGCCAGAAATAGGGAAGCGCACGGAACTGAGACGATGACCCGAAAAGATTCAGCAGACCAATGACACCAGCAAAAATAGCCAGCCCGATGCCAAAAGGCATACCGTAGCGGGCGGCAGCGCGCCAATCGTCAACCATCGTCATCCACTATCTACTATGTTGTGGCCACATGGCCAAAGCGCGTTATCAGCAAGGATACACTCTTTGCGTGTCCATTGTACGCTATCAGAAACGCGGTTGAGAACTGGATTTCGTGGACCAATTTTCTGTGACACGCCACAGGGGCTTGACAAAGTTATCCGAGTGGTTTATACAATTGTATAAACCACTCGGATAGAAACCGGTACGAGGCATTACATGACACGACCGATGGCGCAGAATGAGACCGTGGATGCGTTTCTCGATGCTGCCGAGCGGCTGCTCATCAGCGTTGGCTACGCGGGCATCTCAGCGCGCAGGCTCGCCGAGGAGGCAGGCGCGAACCACGGGCTGATCCACTATTACTTTGGCTCGATGGAGCAGTTGTTCCTTCAGGTGCTCGAACGCTTCACCGACCGGCTGATCGTGCGTCAGCAGGCGATGTATGCCGCCGACGCGCCATTTCTGGAGAAGTGGCGGGCGGCCATGGGATACCTTGATGCGGATTTCGAGAGCGGATATCAGAAAGTCTGGCTCGAGCTTCAAGCGCTGGCCTGGAATCATCCTGAGCTGCGTGAGCGTGTGGCCCACGTCCACGATCAGTGGCGGACGGCGCTCGCCGAAGCCTTGACGAGAGCGATGGGCGAGTATGGTCTCGGCGCCGAACAATTTCCCGTGGAGGCGATTGTCACGCTGGTCACGACCTTCAACGAAGGGATCATCCTCGAACGATTGAGTGGCATTTCCAAAGGTCACTCGGAGCTGCTCGCTATGATTGATCGGTGGCTGGTGCGCCTCGAAGAGGCGAAGGCTGATGGGAGGGGCAAGAACTATGCGGGCCCGCTATCCTGACACGGAAGGCTATATCGAGCGCGATGGCGTGCGCATCTTCTACGAGGTCTTTGGCGAGGGTGAGCAGACGATTCTGCTCCTGCCAACGTGGTCACTGTTCCACGCGCGCGTCTGGAAGGCGCAGGTCCCCTATCTCGCGCGCCACTTCCGCGTCATCACCTTCGACGGGCGCGGCAATGGGCGGTCGAGTCGCCCGCAAGACAAGGCGCTCTATGCGGACTACGAATTCGCCGCCGATGCGCTGGCGGTGATGGACGCGACCAATACGCCAAAGGCAGCCCTCGTCGCGCTCTCTCGCGGCGCGCGCTGGGCTACGCTGCTGGCGGCGGAGCATCCCGAGCGGGTGACGGCGGTGACATTCATCGGGTCGGCGCTGCCGCTGGGGGATATCACCGCCTCACGTGAGGGCTATCCCTTCGATCAGGAGCCGCCCACCGAGGAGGGCTGGGCAAAGTACAACGCCTATTACTGGCGCAAAGACTACCCCGGATTCGTCGACTTCTTCCTCCATCAGATGTTCACCGAGCTGCACTCGACCAAGCAGATCGAGGATGGCATTGGCTGGGCGCTCGAGACCGACGGCGAGACGCTCATCGCGACCCAAACCGCCCCCAACCACACCACCCCCAAGAAATTGCCTGACCTGCTTAGCCGCATCCGCTGCCCGGTGCTGGTGATCCATGGCGACGCCGATGCCATTGTGCCGCATGCCTGGGGAGCGGAGTTGGCGAAAACGACCGGAGGAACGTTCGTCACCATCGCTGGTGGCGGCCACGCGCCGCCCATGCGCGACCCAGTGAAGGTCAACCTGCTGCTCCATGACTTCATCCGGCCAGAGCCGTCGCGTTCCCTCACGTGGATGCGCGGGCGCAGCCGACAGAAACGCGCCCTATATATTTCCTCGCCGATTGGCCTGGGCCACGCTCAGCGGGATGTCGCCATCGCGCGGGAGTTGCGCAAGCTGCGTCCAGACCTCCAGATAGACTGGCTGGCGCAAAACCCGGTGACGCGCGTGTTGGAGGCGCAGGGCGAACGCATCCATCCCGCCAGCGCCCATCTGGCCAGTGAGTCGAGCCACATCGAGAGCGAGTCCGCCGAGCACGATTTGCATTGTTTCCAGGCGCTGCGGCGGATGGACGAGATTCTGGTCGCCAACTATATGCTCTACCACGACGTGGTAAGCGATGGCGCATACGACCTGGTGATCGGCGATGAGGCGTGGGATGTGGACTACTTCATCCACGAGAATCCCGAAGAGAAGCGCACGGCCTACGTCTGGATGACTGACTTCGTCGGCTATCTGCCGATGCCCGATGGCGGCGCGCACGAGTCGTTCCTCACCGCCGACTATAACGCCGAGATGATCGAGCACATCGAGCGCTTCCCACGGCTGCGCGACCGTGCCATCTTCGTCGGCAACCCCGACGATATCGTACCCGACACCTTCGGCAACGATCTGCCCGAGATTCGCGCCTGGACTGAGCGCCACTACGACTTCAGCGGCTATATC
>JAICKD010000842.1 GCA_025928125.1 Ktedonobacterales bacterium | reverse complement strand
GTCGCTCAGAGATGACTACGCCGTCTCGACGCCCGAACTGGACGCCTTCGTCACCCTTGCGCGTATAGCGGGTGCGCTGGGGGCGCGGCTCACCGGCGCGGGCTTTGGTGGCTGCGCCATCGCGCTCATCGAGAAGAGCAACGTGCGGGCGTTGACCGAGAGCGTGACCTTGGCGTTCGCTCAGCAAGGATATCATGCGCCTATGTGGTATGAGTTTTCCCCGGCGGCGGGAGCGGAGGTCGTCCTATGAAGGTCCCTGGCGACATGCCCGATCCAGATGCATCAGACGCGCCAGACGAGCCGGAGACGCGGCTGGTCTGGAACCCCCTGCTGCGTGAATATCTCGCGCAATCGCCAGGCCGTATGTATCGGCGTGAGGCAACCAGCGACTGCCCCTTTTGTGAAGACATCACCAGCGGACGCGTGCCGCCTGGCATGCAGGTCTGGGTTCGCCCCAACGACTTTCCCGCGCTCCGCCCTCCAGTGGGTGAGTGTTTCGTGCTCATCTATAGCGCCGACCACGACCGCACCTTCGCCGATCTGCGCCCGGAGGAGGCCGTTCCGGTGATTGGCCTCTGGCAGGATCTCTACGCCGATCTCTCGCCGCGCTACCCCTGTGTCATGACCTGGGAGACGAGCGGCGCGGTGATCGGGCAGACGCAGCGCCACCCACACGGCCAGACGTACGCGATCTCGGCGATTCCACCGCTCCTGGCGCGCGAGCTGGAGAGCGTGGAGCAGTCCTATGCCGCTGGCGACGGTTGCCTGTTCTGCCGCATTCTGGCGGAGGAAGACCACGGCGTCCGGGCGGTCGTTGCGGGCGAGCATTGGCTGACGTTCGTGCCGCCCTATGCGCGTTACCCCTTCGAGATGCATGTCTACGCGCGCCGCCATGTCAGCGCGATAGGTGATCTGGCGCGTGGCGGCGCTGAGGTGCGGGAACTCGCGGCCCTGCTGCCACGTCTCATTCGCGTCTACAATCAGGTCTTCGCCGGGCCGATGCCGTACATGCTGGCGGTCCACCAACTGGCTGACGAGCGCTTTCACCTGCATATCGAGCTACTGCCGGTGGGAGCCGTGCCGAGGAAGCTGAAGCTGGCGGCGAGCAGCGAGATGGCGTGGGGCTTCTGGCTCAACGACGCCCTGCCCGAAGCCGCCGCGGCCGAGCTACGCGCGCTCTACGTGGCATTGCCTGATGATGCGAAGTGACGCATGCCCGGATTCTGTGATATCGCACATCTTCATGGAATATGCTGACTGTGCCGCAAACGATGGATGCATCTGGGGGCTAGTCCGCGACATGCGGGGCGCAAAGTCTCAACCTATAGTGAAAGTGGATCGTTTGGATGAAGGTACTGGTGGCGGGTGGCGCTGGCTATATTGGCAGCGTCATTACCGAAGAATTATTGAGCGCTGGCCACGCGCCAGTGGTCTATGACGCACTGCTCAATGGACACGCCGCGGCGGTCCCTCCTGGTGTTCCGGTCGTGCGGGGCGATGTGCGCGATACGGCGCTGCTGGCGCGCACGCTACGCGACGAGCGGATCGAGGCGGTCATCCACATGGCCGCGCTGATCGAGGCCGGCTTCTCGGTCAAGTTCCCCGAGCAGTTCTTCGCGACGAACGTCGGCGGCCTGGCCAGTGTCTGCGAAGCAATGTGCGCGACGGGGGTGCGGCGGCTGGTCTTTAGCTCGACTGGCGCCATCTACGGCAACACCAATGAGTCGCCCTTTGACG
>JAICKD010000535.1 GCA_025928125.1 Ktedonobacterales bacterium | reverse complement strand
GAGCCAGTTCCGGTGACACCTCGCAGAAGAACTCCGGTTGCAGCTCAGCGAGGTAGGGCAGCCACCGGCTCATCCCGCCGGCCGTGTGATGCTCGGTCAGCCGGTAGGTGGTGATGATATACGGGAACGCCGGATTGTCCATGCCGTTCATCGGATTATCGGGGCGGTCGAACTCGATCGCCGCTGGATTGTTCTGCCGCTGGTAGACGACATTGGGCAGCGGCGACTCCACCGGCTCGTAGTGGGCGGGCAACGGCCCATCCTTGACGCCAGACGGCGCGAAGAGCCAGCCCCGGCCATCGCCCTGCATGATGAACGGCTCAGCCCCGGTCAGTCCGGCGGCGCCCTTGCCACCCGGCTCGCGGCCAGCATCCGGCGCCTTGTCGCGCACGAAGTCGGGCACGTCGTAGCCCATCCACTGGCCCTTGCCGTCGTTGGCGCGCGCGTCCCACCAGACCAGCCGCTTGCGCTCCGACCACGGATTGCCCTGCGGGTCGGCGGAGGCGCGGTTGTAAAGGATGCGGCGGTTGGCGGGCCATGCCCAGCCCCAGTGGCTATTATTCGTCCACTCGCCCGGCGGGTCTTTGACGCGGCTGGCGGCGAGGTTGCGCCCCTTCTCCGGGATCACGCCGCTATAAATCCAGCAGCCACAGGCGGTGCTGCCGTCATCCTTCAGTTCACCGAAGCCTGCCACCTGCTGGCCATCGCCGACCCGGTAGCCGCTGATCTCCTCCAGCACCGATTCGGCGCGCGGCTCCTGGAGATGTCCTTCGAGCGGATAGTCCCAGGTCATCGCCAGCAGCGGACGGTCGCGCTCCTCAGTACTGCCCGCGTAAAGCTGGCGCAGCCGCCGCCCCAGGTGGACGAAGAACCACGTCTCCGAGCGGGCGTCGCCGGGCGGGTCAATCGCCGTCTCGTGCCACTGCAGCATGCGCTGGGTGTTGGTCAGGCTGCCATCCTTCTCGGCGGCCCAGGCGGCGGCCATGAAGAAGACCTCGGTATCCACCGTCTGCGGGTCAACGTCATCCAACTTCCAGAAGTTGGCCGTCTCGACCAAGAACGGATCGCGGATGACGCACCACTCCAGCTTGCGCATCGCCGCGCGCTCCATCTTCGAGCCGGGGCCGCCGACGGCGTAGTTCTCGCCGAGGACGAAAAGCCCCCTGATGCCACCGTCTTTCATGCGGAAGAACATCGGGTAGTAGGAGTAGTCGATCTTGTCATCCAGCTTGTTGAGGTACTGGTAGCCCCACTCATTCTCCGCCGTCGCCTGCTCGCCGTACCATGCCTTGAGCATGCTCACCATATACTTGGGGACGTTGTTCCACCAGCCGGTCTCCGCCTGATTGACGAGCAGGTAATCGCTGAGTGTGCGGTTGCTGGCGTAGGGGATGTTCAGGTAGCCGGGCAGCAGGTTGTAGAGGGTGGGGATATCGGTCGAACCCTGGATGGCGGCGTGTCCACGCAGCGCCAGAATGCCCCCGCCGGGTCGGCCGATGTTGCCAAGCAGCAGTTGCAGGATCGCGGCGGCGCGAATGTTCTGCACCCCAACGGTATGCTGCGTCCAGCCGAGGGCGTAGCAGAACGCAGTCGTGCGGTCGCGGCCAGAGTTGGCGGCCAGCGTCTCGGCGATCTTCACGAAGACATCGCGCGGCGTGCCGCAGACCTGCTCGACCATCTCCGGCGTGTAGCGGGCGAAGTGGCGTTTGAGAATCTGGAAGACGCAGCGCGGATCTTGCAGCGTCTCGTCGCGTAGAGGCACACCGCCCTCGCCCACCTCATAGCGCCAGCTCGCGGGATCGTACGTACCGCTCTCTGGCTGATAGCCGGAGAAGACGCCGTCAAGGTCTTCGGTGTCGCGGAAATCCTCGCCGATGATCGTGGCGGCGTTGGTATAGGCGACGACATATTCGCGGAAGAATTTCTCTTCGCTCAGCACGTAGTTGATGAGGCCGCCAAGGAAGGTGATATCGGTGCCGGGCCGCAGCGGCGCGTAGATATCGGCGTTGGCCGAGGTGCGGGTGAAGCGCGGGTCCACATGGATGATGGTGGCGCCACGCTCGCGCGCCTCCATGACGAAGCGGAACCCGACCGGATGGCACTCCGCCATGTTCGAGCCTTGAATCAGGATGCAGTCGCTATTGACGAGATCCCACTGCGCTGTAGTGGCGCCGCCGCGACCGAAGCTTGTACCCAGACCAGGCACTGTGGAGCTGTGTCAGATACGGGCCTGGTTGGTGATATGCACGACGCCCAGGTTGCGCAGCAGCTTGGCGATGAGATAGTTCTCTTCGTTGTCGAGCGTCGCACCGCCGATGCTGGCTATCGTCTCCAGCCGGTTGACCCGCGTGCCGCTGGCGTCGTGCAGCTGGAAGTCGCTGTCGCGCGCATCCTTCACCCGCTGGGCGATACGCTCCATTGCCCAGTCGAGCGGACGCTCCTCCCAGTCCGTCCCGCCGGGGGCGCGATAGAGCACCTTCGTCGGGCGGTTGGGATTGTTGAGCAACTGGTAGGTGGAGGCGCCCTTGGGGCAGAGATGGCCCGCACTGATGGGGCTATCGGGGTTGCCCTCGATGTCGATCACGCGGCCATCGCGGACGAAGACCTGCTGGCTGCATCCCACGGCGCAGAACGGGCAGACGGAGATGTGGCGCTGGGCGTCGCCCAGGCGGGAGCGAAGCGCCTGGCTGCGTTTGCTGATGGGATTGGGAATGAATCCCACATAGTTTCTGATGGCCATAGCCTGCTCATTCCCTTCCAGTAAACCAGCGTGCATGCGGCGGATTCATGGAATTGTCGCGGATAGCTCTATCGTAGTACGATATTCAACCCGCCGCAAGAGGCGGGCCAATCGCGCACGTACGCGCTTCCCTGTTGTTTATACTACACCTACAAACGAGCGACATGCCCTGGCTGGTTCGTATCGGTCGAGGATTGCTGGAGAGCTTGCGCCGCCGCAGTGTGTCGTGTACCATCAGGGGGATGCGCAGTGCGTGGGGCGGACCCCTCCCGGCCTTCGGCCACCCTCCCCCTGACGGGAGAGGGATAAGGTGACCAAAGCGGCGAAGGGCGCCGCATGTGGCTCCCCTCTCCTCGTAGGAGAGGGGCTGGGGATGAGACGCAAACAATAACGTGAGAGTGCGGAAGGATAGATGGCCGTGGAGAATCAACCGTTGATTGTGCCGGAGTATGGACAGCCAGAGCAGTCGCTGGCTGAGGCGCAGGGTATGTCGAAGGCCGATCTGCACCTGCACACCAATCT
>JAICKD010000461.1 GCA_025928125.1 Ktedonobacterales bacterium | reverse complement strand
ACCCTGCTCGATCGTATCGGCCTGCACGCCCACCGTCATGCCGCATACGTCGTCTGTGCTTTTGATGTTCTGCGGATTGCCTTTCTGCACGAGCAGCGATTCGCCAGCGTTCAAGTAGGGAACAAAATCAACCGTCGCTTGCCGCTTCGGGGTGATGGTGACCGCTGAGATGACGACATCGAAGTGTTTTCCCGCCAGATCGCTCAAAATCGTGCTAAAGGATGTAGGAACAATATGCGCCTTCAGGCCCAGACGTTGCGCAATCGCCGTGATCAGATCAATATCAAAGCCAACGGGCTGTTGCGTCGCGGGATCGAGGTATTCCTGCGGGGGATAGGTGGTGTCGCTGCCAACCGTCAGCACGCCGGGCGTGAGCAGATCGTTCGGTGGAGAGGCCGATTGGTCGCCGCAGGCGGCCAGCAGCAACGAGAGCGCCAGACTCCCCAGCAGCAACACGGCCAGTTGGGGGCAGTATCTGCGCCGCCTGCCATGCGCCAGGGCTACAGCTCGCATACAAACCTCCCGCGTTCCCCACGCGCCACCCACGAGTCAGGGGCAATGCTATCAGGCGCAGTGTAGCACAGGCGCCAAAAAGCTGGCAAACAGACCCAGCAGCCCTGACGCCCAGGCTCAGGCGCACAGCGAAACGCAGTGGGGTAGAATGCGCTCACGCTGGTAGCCATGTTTCGACTCACAGCTACCGCCGGAGGTGTTACCATGCAGGCAAGAGTAATCGTCGTGGCGCTGTGCTTACTGGTGAGCGTATTCGCAATCTTGACGATGACCATCAAGCAATTTGCGCTGCTGTGGTGGGCGGCTGGCATGGTGACAGTCATCACCGCCGGGGCCATCGTCGTAAGTAAGCGGCCATGACAGTTGGCGCTTGCCGCGTCTCGCACAAGCGAGAAGCCTCCGCTCAATCTCCTCACCCCTGCCGATACGCTGGCGTCAGCGTCTCGCTGCCTGCGCGCGAGCCGACTCGGGCGCTACACACCTCTGGAGTCAGTCGCCACAGAGCGACCGCTTGTCCACGCATTCCTGCTACATCCTCTACGTGTTCGCGTCCTCGGCAGACGCAGCGAGCAGCTCCGCCAGGATTTCGCGACCATGCGAACCGAACAGATCGTGCCGATCATCGGGATAGTACGTTACCTGGAGCCTGGGAATTTGAGATGCGAGATAGCGCGCCAGGGCCACGGGAGCCATGACATCACGCATGCCGTGCCAGAGATGAACGGGAATCGTGATGTCAGCGAGCGAAAAGCCCCACGAATGCGTGACTACCCAGACATCACGCGCATCGCCACGACCACCCTGACGAAATGGTTCGGTGATGGTCTCGCGCACCACAGGCCCCAGCTTCGGTGGTGACAACTGCCCTTTCGCGGGGCTCCATATCGTTCCTTCGTCTCTCCGCTGATAGGTAGCTGCGGTTGCATCAGGGTCCTGTTGAGCCAGGTATGATCCGAGCGCTGAGATCAGTCTGAGCACGGGCATCGGGCTGTAGCGCGCCAACTGATGGGAAACGTAGGCAGGCGTCCACTCGAACTTGCCCCTGAAGGCTTCAGGCGGGGCAGCGCTGGCAACCAGCCCACACGCCAGCAAACGCGCCGGGATTTTGTAGGCGCACGCCGCGCTATACGCTGCTCCACCGGATACCCCTATGACGGCGAAGCGTGCGATGCCCAGGTGATCCGCCAGCGCAGCCACATCATCGGGCCAGGCGAGCATCGTACGGCGCGGCTGATACGTGGAGAGCCCGTAGCCAGGTCGGTCAGGCGCGATCAGGCGGATATGCAGTTCTTTGAGCAACGGCTCGTACAGCGTCAGGTCCAGCCGCGACCCAGGTATGCCGTGGAAATAGAAGACTGGCACACCGTCCGGGTCGCCACTATCGAGATAGCCAAGCCAGCGCCCATCGGCCAGTCGCATGCGCTGATCCGCAAGCGTCCGCTGCATCCAGGGGAGGAGCCCGTCACGGCTCGCCTTGATGCGCGTGTCGTCGGGGGCGAGCGTCAGCGCCTGATCGTAGGTGGTCAGCGCTTCTTCAAGGCGCCCGAGCCGCTGCAAGGTAATGCCCTTCCAGTGCAGAGCGTTTGTGTCGTCTGGCTGTAGCTCGATGACGCGCTCATACTCCGCTAGCGCCTCTTCGTTCCGTCCCAACCCATAGAGCGCTGCGGCTCGATTCTTGATCGCCCATGGCGCATTCGGCTGGAGCGCACATACCTGGTCGAATATGTCGAGCGCTTGCTCATAACGCCCAGATTTGGAGAGGAGATCGCCCAGCGCGGTCAAGGCGCCTGCGTCATTTGGCGCCATCGCTACAATGCGCTGGTAGGCTGCGGTCGCTTCGTCAAACCGTTGCTGCGCCGAGTAGATGTCGCCCCGCATTCTCCACAGCGCCACGAGTGGTTTGGACGGCGTGTCGGACTCGTCTGGCAGCAGACGCGCCGTCTGATCTAACACAGCGAGCGCCTCGTCATAGCGTTTGAGGCCCTCAAGGCTGCCCACCTTGCTGAGCAAGAGGTCTATCGTATCTGGCGCGATCCGCAGACCTTCCTCGAACGCTGCGAGCGATTCCTCGAAGCGCTTGAGCCGGCTAAGAACGGCGCCCTTCACCTTCCAGAATCGCCAGTCATTACGCTGATCCGCTGGCATTTTCTCTGCGCGCGCAAGCGTTTCCTCGTTCCGTCCCAGCGCTGCCAAGGCGACGAGACTACCGTATAGCAGATCGGCGTCATCGGGCTTGATTGCCAGGCCATGTTCGCAGGCATCGAGCGCATCGCTCGCGCGTCCCAGCCTGAGCAGGGCGACGCCTTTCAGGCGCCATGCCTCGCAGGCATCTGGATTTCGCGCCAGCGCTAATTCGGCCTCGGCGAGCGACTCGTCGCTGCGTTGCAGCGTGCGCAGCGCGCCTGCCCGGCTCTCATGGATGCGATAATCGTCCACTCCAAGCGCCTGCGCCTGGTCAAATGTGGCAAGCGCGTCTGTCTCGCGGCCCAAGCGCACTTGCGCCACGCCCTTCCAGTACCATGCGTCCAGGTCGTCAGGCGCGAGTGTTAATAGTCGCGTGTAGGCAACCACAGCCTCCTCGTGACGCTTAAGGCTCAAGAGCGTGCCCGCTCGAGGCTTGAGACACCAGGTGTAGCCGGGGTCAAGCGCAATCGCGCGGTCGAGCGCGTTCAGCGCCTCATCGAAACGCTTAAGCGAGATCAAGACACCGCCCAGAGCCGCCCAGGAATAGACGTCCGTGGGATACAAGCTCGTCGCACGCTGGAAGGCCTCAACGGCCTGCGCGTCTTGCTTGACGTCGCGATGGAGATCGCCCTTCAGCTTCCACACATCCACATTGTCGGCAAGCGTCGGCTCCAGTTCCAGCGCCCGCTCCAGCGACTCCAGCGCCTCCTGGAACCGCTTCAACTTGTTCAGCGCAACGGCGTGGTTATACCAAGTGAAGCCATCTGTATCATTGCGTGCAAGGTACTGCTCGGTTATACGTACGATGTCGTCATTGCGCCCAAGCAGGTCGAGCGCATGGACAGCCCGTCCGAGTGCGGCCAAATTGTCTGCGTCAATCTCCTGCGCATGACGGGCCGAATCAAGGGCCTGCTCATACTGCTCGAGGTCAAGCAGCGCATCGGCGCGATCGACCCAACATGCGGCGTTGGTGGAGTCAAGCGCCAGCGCATGATCGAAGGCGGTAAGCGCTTCTTCAGAACGATTCAGTACGGCGAGGGTGCGGCCCTTGT
>JAICKD010000247.1 GCA_025928125.1 Ktedonobacterales bacterium | reverse complement strand
CACCATCGCCGCCTTCAGCAGCACACTGCGGGGTAGCGTCGATCTGAACGACCTCACCGACCAGCTTCTGGCTACGGTCGATTCCACGATGCAGCCCGCGCATGTCTCGCTCTGGCTCTCACCCCAAGAGCGCGCCCGATGGGATAATCTGCTGCATGGCACATAGCGGCTGGCGGCTAAAGCCGCGCCTATGGGCCGTTGGCCGCAAAGCCCGCCTGCGCGGGCTGGAACGCACCACGGGTGATGCATACAGAAGAAAGCGCGCTCAACCATTGAGGGCGCTTGACGCTGGCGTGCTGTCAATGGTACACTTTCCGTGCGCGGGCGATTAGCTCAGTTGGTTAGAGCGCCACGTTGACATCGTGGAGGTCACAGATTCGAGTTCTGTATCGCCCACCAGAGTGGCCACAGGAAAACGCCGTCGGGAGATGACTCCGGCGGCGTTGTCGTATTTGCGCGAACACGGGCGGTTGATGCGGGCCAGATAAGCTGGCGACTGAAGTCGCGCATCTATGGCCTCGCTTGCGCTCCGCCACAAAACCCGCCTGCGCGGGTTTCAAAGAGCCTCCCTCGACTGGGAGTACCGTAGGGCAGAATATGGAAAGTCCGCGCAGGCGGACTTCGTGGCCGCAGGCCGTTGAGGCGCGGTTTTAACCGCCCGCGCCGTTATCCCCGTTCGGCGGCGAAGCGCTCGTAGCTCTCGCGGGTGAGTGGCAGATCGTTTTCAAGGCACCAGTCCCAGAACGGCACGTAGTGGGTGCGCGCGGTATGGTGCTCCAGCAGCATCAGTTCAGCGGAGAGGCAGCCGTCATCGAGATAGCCGCTATTGCGCCAGGCGGCATAGAGCGGCTCGTGGTCATACGGCACGCTGCGATGCTCGAAGCGCCATTCCTCGCCATCCCAGGTGAAGAGGCCATACTGCGCGTTGATATCGCCGTTGAAGGGACATCCCACCGCGCCAATCACGACCACATGCGTGCCGTTGACATGGCGCTCCCATGGGTAGTGGATGTGCGCGCCGATGATCGTGCGCTCCTCGACGATCCGTAGCATCTCCGCCGCCTGCTCGTCGGAAAACATGCGGCCCATGCCCTCGCGCGCGTGTCGTGGGCTACCGTGGACCAGCAGCACAGGCGCCGTCTCTGGTAGCTCGATGCGCATCGTCGCGGGCAACGCTTCGATCCAGGCAAGCATCTCAGGCGTCAGCTCGCCTAGCGCCAGCCGTTGCGGCTGCCACCAGAGATCACCCCAGTTTTCGGGGATGCGCTCGCCGCGCGCCAGCATCGCCAGCCAGGTATCGTGGTTGCCGCTGATAGCGGGCAGCCCCAGCGCCATCGCCCGTTCGACGACGGCGCCGCTCTCTGGCCCGCGATTGACGAAATCGCCCGCGAAATAGATGGCGTCAGGCTTGACGACCGCAAGATCAGCCAGCACGGCCTCCAGCGCAGGCAGGTTGCCGTGCATATCCGCAATCACCGCAAATGTTGGCATGTTACTCAGATTATGCTTGATACTCAACCTTTAACTCTCATTCTCTAAGCTTACATTTTAACCAATAGCAAGAGTTCAGTTAGGGCGAAGTAGACAGGAAGAACTCGAGCGCTCATCCTTCTGGATATGAACACACCAGAATGGGAAGCGCTGCGAGCCTTCCGTCACCAAGTGTACCCGTTGTTTGGGCGTCGGCGCGACGCCCTCTTTGAAATGCTCGATGAAATGCTCGATGCCGTGCTGAGCGCGCCAAGCCTCGAAACACCTGCGCACCTGAGCCTGACGCCCACTTGCCAGCGTGGGTGGGGCAGTCTCTATGATGCGCTCAATGCCGGAACCATGGATCTGCCGGGGCTTGAAACGCTCATCTCGTCGTATCCCGTTGCCCTCGTTGACCCACAGCATCCCCAGACCGTCTGGTATGCAGTCGACGCCAGTGTGTGGCCGCGCTGTGATGCCGAAACGAGTCCCGATCGCGGGTACTATCACCACCCCTATCGCCACTCACACGGCCAGCCTATCGTCGCAGGCTGGAACTACTCCTGGCTCGTCCAGCTCCCGCGCCGCTGCTCCAGTTGGACGGCGCCGCTCCGGGTGCGCCGGATAATCCCCGGCGAGAATAGCAATCTGGTCGCTGCTGCGCAAATCCGCTCTTGGCTGGGCCAAGCGTCGCCCGCGACCTCTGCGTCATCTGCGACCCCACTGCCTATCTTCACCTTCGACGCGGGCTATGATCCCGTTCAACTCAGCCTCGCCCTGGATGATCTGCCTGTCTGCCTCCTGGTACGCTTGCGCGCGGGCCGCTGCTTCTACGCCGACCCGACCTCCCAGCCCCAGATCGGGCGACCGCGGCGGCATGGCGCGAAGGTCGTCTGTGATGATCCAACGACTTGGCCGACCCCCAGCAGCGAGTGGTCAACCACTGATCCGCAACATGGAAGAGTCTGTCTCCAGGTGTGGAGTGGGCTGCACGCCACACCGCAGAACCACGCCACCCGTGGCACACGACAACCGCGTCCACTGGTACGCGGAACCCTCATTCGTCTGGAAGTCGCCCGCCTGCCGCGTCCAACCAAACGACCGCAGCCGCTCTGGTTCTGGTGGTATGGGCCGATCCCTCCCGATTTGGCAGAGGTCTGGCGGGCCTATCTCGCCCGCTTCTCCATTGAGCATACCTTCCGCTTCTTCAAGCAGACGCTCCGCTGGACGACACCCAAACTCCGCTCACCGCAAGCGGCTGACCGCTGGACCTGGCTGCTCATCCTGGCGTACAGTCATCTGCGCCTAGCGCGTGACACCCTCGCCGATGTACGCTTACCCTGGCAGCCGCCGCTGCCACCCCAACAGCGCACGCCTGCGCGGGTACGCCGGGGCTTTTCGCATGTCCTGGCGCACCTGGGCAGCCCTGCGAACCTGCCAAAACCCTGTGGACGCTCGCCGGGACGGCCCAAAGGCAAGCGCTCGCCTCCGGCCCAACGGTTCCCGGCGGTCAAATTGACGCCCTAGTTTCCTGCTCCTTTCATCTATCTGCCTACATGCTGGCGCTTGTACTGAGTGCCGCTCACTTGTCGTGGGTTAAAATGTAAGCTAAGAGTTCCTATCAAAACCGCATTCTTAGCCGCGGCATTCATGCCGCGAAGGTGGATTATCTCTGCCTCTGGTTCCCCTCTCCCTGAAAAGGGGAGGGGTTAGGGGAGGGGGCCGCAGCACGATGGCACATATCCTGCACGCATTAGATTGCTCTTGTGGGTACGTACACCCACAGCGACGAATGGCGCCAGGACGAGCGCCTTAGCAGGGTTAAGGAGTGAAACATGGATAGCAACCGCGATATGTACAACACCTCCGGACAGATACCCATTTCGGTGGGTACGGATGTTTTCGACGCGAACGGCGAAAAGGTCGGCGCGGTGCGGCAGTACGATCCGCAGGCGAGCTACATGGTACTGGAGAAGGGAATGCTCTTCAAGAAGGACCTGTATGTTCCGGTGAGCGCGATTGACCGCACCACGACGGACGGCATTCGGCTTAGCCTGTTCAAGGACGATCTGAAGGCGGATCGCTTCACCGCGCCGCCAGCGGGGACGACGGGGTCTCAGCAGGATTGGGACGCCGACCGCGACGTGGACGTGAACCGTGACAGGGATCTGAACCCATAAGCATCGCGGCAACGTCCCATAACGCTTCAGGTGGAGATATGCCGGGCAAACCGCAAGGCCGCGGACTGGTATATGACTCGCTGAGGCAACGATAACATGTTGACGGCTCCGCCAGCGTCGGTTTCGGCGCGGCGGACCGTCGGCATATCCAGGGAAAGGCCGGTGATGAAGATGACTGATGACAACCGTGATAATCGACCGATAGTTTCCAGCATACCGCCAGACGCGCCGCCAGCAAGGCCGCCGGAGCCGCCACGTGACGATGAGCAACTACGGGCGCGGCGCGATGACCGTAATGGCGTCCATGATGGCATCCATGACGGCGTCCATGATGGCATCCATGACGGCGTCCATGATGGGCGCACGCTCGCCGATGAGCCAGTCGAGGCCGTTCAACCCGGGGGGCCTGGCGTTGGCGTCCGTGATCGTGATGTTGACCCGGCAGTCCCGGTGACTGGGGTCGTCGCGCCACGGGATAGTGTGCGCTGGGGTCCCGTCTGGGCAGGGCTGTTCACCGCGTTGACGGTGTTCCTGGTGCTCGAGCTGCTAGCCTATGGGCTGGGGCTGCTGACGACGACCACCATCGCGGGTGTGAGCGCATCGGACGCCTCGCCGTGGATTTCGGGCGTGCTGGGGTTGATCGCGTTCTTTGTGGGCGGCTTCGTCGCGGAGCGCTCTTCGGCGGCGCGCGGCGGGGGCGCGGGTCTGCTGAACGGCTTCATGGTCTGGGCGCTCGGCACGGGACTGATTCTCGTGCTCTCGGCGGCTGGTCTCGGCTCGCTCTTTGGGGCGCTGGGCAGCGCCATTGGCCAGATCGCTACCCCAGGCAGTGTGAATCCCGCGCGGGTAGCTGAGATTTCGCAGAATGTGGCGCTGGGCGCGTTCTTCTCGCTGGTGATCTCGGCGATAGCGGCGGCGCTGGGTGGACTGCTCGGCTCCATGGGAACCGCGACCGGACAGATGACGGGCCGCCTGATCAATTGGCGGTGATTCCAGAACCAGACCCCCTCCCCTGGCCCCTCCCCCTTGCAGGGAGAGGGGAACCAGAGGCAGCGGCCCCCTCCCCTGGCCCCTCCCCCTTGCAGGGAGAGGGGAACCAGAGGGGATGGGGGAGGGGGCTGGCATTGCCACAGAATATCCATCCGCGCGCCACGCCTTATGCCAGTGTCAGCGCATTCGCCTTGACCGCGCGATAGTTGGCGTCGAGCGCGGGGCCAAGGGCGAGCAGCGTCGCGATGCGCTGGACCATCTCGCCGACGTAGCGCACTTCTTCGCTGTGTAGCGGGCGTTTGAGCTTCTCGATATGGCGGTAGTCGAGCCATTTCTTGATGACGGGATAGCCGCCGATGGTGAAGGCCCAGACCTCCGGCGGCACGTTGTTCCAGCAACCGACATCGTTCCACCAGATGCGGCCAGGGCGCGCGGCCTGGCCCTCGATGATCGGCGGCTCGTATTTGCCGATGCCGCCATAGCGGACGGTGACGCGCAGGTCGTCCTCGCTGAACTGCCCGCCGTCGCTGCGGGTGGGGACGCCGAGCGCGCGCACCTCGTCTGACGGCGCGAACGCGACATCCGGGCGCAGCAGGTCGCCCACCGTGCGCCCCAGCGCGGCGCTGGCCTCCAGTAGCTCGCGTGTGGCGGGGATGGGGATGCGCGGCCAATTATTCTCTATCGAGCCGCCATTCTCGGTGCGATAAAGTGGCGTATTTAGCATGGCCGCAATATGAAAGAACAGGTCTTCGGCGACTCCCTCATGTGTTCCATAGCACTCTTCAAGCTGGGCCAACACTCCATCCCTGAAATTGGGATGTTGCTCTGAGAACATCGAGCCTGGCTGCCTCTCGTACAACGGGAAACATCGCGCGCCCCCATCTACGAAATTAAGATCCATAAATCGGGAGAGAATTACGCCATGATCGAAAACATTCAATCGCCGCTGGCGCCTCACCACTTCGAGAAACAGATTGCCATCAAACAACTGCTCAACGAACTCGGTTCGGTTTCTGTCGAGAAGCTTTGTTGTCGGCTCCCAGTACAGCCAGCGGTCATCCAGAGGACGGTACGCGAGGCGCACTAATCGATCATCCTGAAACCGGCTCATCCGAAGCAACTCCGCACGCGTCGCTTTGGCATCATATCCGCTCGCGTCTTCCAGGAGAACAGGCGCGTATTCTGATACCTCGTCGTCATTCAGACGAGCATT
>JAICKD010000383.1 GCA_025928125.1 Ktedonobacterales bacterium | reverse complement strand
TCGCGATCAGGGTCCCACTGCGCCACCGCTGGCAGCAGGCTGTGGAGTCGTGGATACGTTTCCGCCGGAACTTGCCGCCACGCTGATGGGCCACTCGGCCCTGGCTCCAGGTCCATTGCGCGCCCGCCTGTCTGGACAAGGGTATGCCCGATGACATATCCGACGATGACCTGCAGGGCATAGATGGACTTCACGCCAGTGGCCCCGGCGCGGTGGATGGTGTCAAGTAGTCTGTCCAGGATCAGGAGCGCGCCTGGCGTGCGCAACGGGCTCGCCGCGATCAGCGGCAGCACCCGAGGGTGAGCGCGCAGACCGTCGCGCATGGAGTGGGCGAAGATCCACAGTTCCTCGAGCGGTGTGACCCCGGCGCGATCAGGAAAGTGCGCCTGCAGCACAAGCGACTCGACGACTCCGTCCAGCAGGGCGCGCTTGTTTTCCACATGGTTATAAAGCGACATCGCCTCGACACCCAGCCGAGCGCCAAGCTTGCGCATGCTACACGCTTCAAGGCCCTCTTCGTCAATCAGACGCAGCGCCTCTTCCAGCACCTGCCGGCGGGTGAGCGGCTCATTTGTTTCAGGTTTCATGCACACCTCGCTCATACTTACAATGTAAGCTTACACCGTAAGTATAGAGTCATGGAGACGCGCGTGTCAAGTGAAGTTCGGGTGATATGACAGAATTTGAATCCTGGCTAAGCGCTACCCGACCGCCCAGATATCGAGGGCGGGGGCGGGGTCCAGATGGAGCGACGGCTTCTTGGGCTGGTGGCAGTAGGCGATCAGCCCGGCCAGGAGGCGCACCAGCGAGCGGCGCGCACGGCGGGGATACGCGCCGTCACATCGCGTGTGACCAGTGGTGTACACGTAGTGTACCTGGGAAGTTTCCCAAGAGCGCCAACAAATCTCAAGGACGCCAACCCGTGAGAGTGGCTACCTTGAAGAAATGACGACGCCTGGGTACGTCATATCCGGCCAGATGAGCCAGTTCCAGCCACTTGCGAAGGTGCGCCGTCACTACCCTCCTATCAGGAGAGTAGCCAGGACGGTGGCCGCAGACTGGAAGGCTCTTACAGGCTGCCCGCGTAGACCATTAGGCCGCCGTCCACAAAGAGCGTTGTGCCGGTGATGTAGCTCGCCTGGTCGGAGGCCAGCCAGGCGACAGCGTTGGCGATATCGTCGGGCTGGCCGATGCGGTCGAGCGGGATCTCGGCCAGCAGCGCCTGCACCTTCGCCGGATCGGCAAGTGTCGCCGCGTTAATGGGCGTGGCCACCGCGCCGGGGCCAATGTTGACGATGCGGATGCCAAGGGCGGATAGCTCGTTCGCCAGCGTGCGCGTGAGCATGCGCAGCCCGCCTTTGGCCGCGCAATAGACGGCATTGCCAACCATCGGCACGTCCTCGTGTACCGAGCTGACGTTGATGATGCAGCCGCCGCCGCCCTGCGCGACCATCTGGCGCGCGGCAGCCTGCGCCGCGAAGTATGGCCCTTTGAGGTCCACCGCGATCTGCTGATCGAAGGCGGATTCGGTGGTCTCCAGGAACGCCATCCGCTGCTCGATGCCCGCATTGTTCACCAGCAGGTCGAGCCGCCCGAACCGGGCAACGGTCTGAGCCACCAGATTGGCGATATCGGCCACGCGCGAGACATCCGCCTGAACCACCAGCGCCTGCCCGCCCTGGCTGGCGATCTCCTGCGCGATGGTGTTGGCGGCGTCGCTATGGGTATGGTAGTCGAGGGTGACGGCGTAGCCATCGCGCGCCAACCGACGCACGACCGCCGCACCGATGCCCAGCGAACCGCCTGTCACGATGGCAACCTTCTGCTGACTCATGCGATTTCTCCTTGCGTTATAACCTGGCTAGCGATTCCATGAAGCCTAGTACGGCCCTCTCTTGTTGTACAACCAATGTGGCGGTTCCTGCACAATCCGTGCGAACAACCAGCGCATGCCTGTCCGTGAGTACAGGTCGCGCCTGGCCTATTGTGCGTGGCGTGCAATAGCATGCGCGCATACAATGACTGATGACGGATTGGAAATTGCTACGTCCGGTGTTACCTGGACAGGAGATACACAATGAACACAACTCCCACTGGCGCCATTCTCATCACCGGGGCCTCGCGCGGGCTGGGGCTTGCCCTGGCGCGCCAGCTTGCCCGCGACGGCTGGACGCTGCTGATCGACGCGCGTGGCGCTCAGGCGCTGGAGGCCGCTCGCGCCGAACTGGCTGCGGTGGCCGGACAGGAGCGGGTAATCGCCATCGCCGGGGATGTCACCGATCCGGCGCACCGGGCCACGCTGACCGACGCCGCGAAGACACTCGGCGGGCTGGATGCGCTGGTCAACAACGCCAGCACCCTCGGCCCAAGCCCGCAGCCTGAGCTGCTCGACTACCCATTGGATGTGCTGGACCAGGTCTATCGCACCAACGTACTCGCGCCACTGGCGTTGATTCAGGCGCTGCGAGAGACGCTCAAGCCCGGCGCGCGCATCCTCAACATCACCAGCGACGCAGGCGTCGAACCGTATGCGGGCTGGGGCGGCTACGGATCGAGCAAGGCCGCGCTGGAGCAACTCTCGAACATCCTGGCCGCTGAGAACGAGGCATGGCGCGTCTACTGGGTCGATCCAGGCGATATGCGAACTCAAATGCACCAGGAAGCGTTCCCGGACGAGGACATCAGCGACCGGCCGCTGCCCGAGACGAGCGTGCCTGGCCTGATGGCGCTGCTGACCGGCGATCTGTCCTCCGGGCGCTATGCCGCGCGCGCACTGGGCTGAATCACAACGCGCGTTGAGAATAATGAGAAGATAGCCATGTCTACGAAACATCTAACATTGGTCGCGTCATCTCGCGATGTCCCCCATGGGCCGCGAGAGCGCGTATTTGACAATATCGAGCCGCTCGACTTCACGCTGCCACCGGAGTTGGAGGCGCACGAGCCGCCAGAGGAGCGCGGTCTCGGACGCGACGGCGTGCGGCTGATGGTCTCGCGCGGGGCGGAGCCGCTCGTCAGCCACCACCGTTTTGCCGCGATTGTGGAGGCGCTCGAACCCGGCGATCTGCTGGTCATCAACACCAGCGGCACGCTCAACGCCGCGCTCGACGCGACTCGCGACGATGGCACGCCACTGGAGCTCCACCTCTCGACGCATCTGCCCGGCGACATCTGGACGCTGGAGCTACGGCAACCCGCGCCAAACGGCACGCTGCCCTTCCGCGAGGGACGCGCGGGCGAGGTCATACGCCTGCCTGCTGGCGCGACGGCGACCTTGCTGGCGCCGTATGCCACTGACCGCGCCTCGCTCCCGGCAGATGGTGGCGTGCGGCTCTGGCTGGCGACGCTAGCGCTGCCCTGCCCGCTACATGACTACCTCGCGCAGTACGGCTTCCCCATCCGCTATAGCTATGTGCCGCGGCGCTGGCCCGGCAAATACTACCAGACGGTCTATGCGACCGAGATGGGGAGCGCCGAGATGCCCTCGGCGGGGCGCGCATTCACCCCGGAGCTGTTCACGCGCCTGATCGCGCGCGGCATCCAGATCGCGCCGCTGCTGCTGCATACCGGCGTCTCCAGCCTCGAAGACCACGAGCCGCCGTACGAGGAATACTATCGCGTGCCGCTGGCGACGGCGTATGCGGTCAACGCGGCCCATGCCGCCCATCGCCGTGTGGTAGCCGTCGGCACGACTGTCGTGCGCGCACTGGAGACTGTGACCGACGAGGAGGGTACGACCCATCCTGGCGAGGGCTGGACGCCGCTGGTCATCACGCCGACGCGCGGCGTGCGCGCGGTGCAGGGGCTGCTCACCGGACTGCACGAGCCGCGCGCCAGCCATCTCGCTATGCTCGAAGCTATCGCTGGCCGGGCGCATGTGAGCGCGGCCTATCAGGAGGCGCTGCGCCAGAAGTATCTCTGGCATGAGTTTGGCGATCTGCACCTGCTGCTACCCTGAGGTGTGGTTTTCCCCACGGGAAAACGACCTCGCCCCTGCTCTTCTGGCGATTTGGCTCAGATTGCAGGGGCGTTGGTTTAGCTAAAGGGAACCTATTCCTCCTCGGCGACGGCTTCCTCATCCTCGGCGACTGCGACGACAGCGGATACTTCTTGCTCCGGCGCGGCAAGCTCCTGGTTGGCGACGAGCGTCACCTTCACCTTCGGCTCGACCTTCGGCGCGATGCGCACCGGCACCTCGAACGTGCCAAGCGTGCGAATCGGCTCGCGCAGTAGAATCGTGCGACGGTCAACGCTCAGGTGTTCCTGCTCTTCGAGCGCGTTGGCGATATCCTGGCTGGTCACCGAGCCATAGAGTCGGTCGCCCCGCCCGACGCGCACCGCAAAGGTCAGCGTCACCTCCGCTAGTTTCGTCGCCAG
>JAICKD010000043.1 GCA_025928125.1 Ktedonobacterales bacterium | reverse complement strand
GACTGGCCCACGCCAGCCAGCCCAGCAACACGAGCAGCGCCGCGACAAGCAATAGTCCAGTCAGCACGAACGCGGCTGTGATCGCCTGAATTGGGCTACCGATGACGAATGCGCTGGCCGCCAACAGCACAAGCATCAGAATGCTCGCTAGGATCAGATGGAGACCGCTGTGGCTGCGAAAGGGAGCGCCTGCGCCCGACACTCGTGCATAGGGGTAGCGCGTGACGGCGTAGACCATCCCCCAGCGGCCAAGGATGGGGGCAATCAGCAGCGCCAGCACGCGAACTGGGCCGCTCATAAGCGCAGTGAGCGCGGCGAAGTTCGCGATCAGCAGCAGCGCTCCACCAAGCGCGCCATACGCGCCGACGCGGCTGTCACGCAGGATCTCCAGCCGCCGCTCGACCGTACGCGCGCCCAGCAGCGCGTCGCAGCAGTCCACGAAACCATCGAGGTGCAGCATTCCCGTCACCAGCGCGTCGAAGACCAGTAGCGCCACCGCACGGATGCCCAGCGGGAAGACGAATGAGAGCGCCCAGTCCAGGCCAACAAACGCCAGCCCCAGCAGCGCGCCAACCAGCGGAAACCAGGGCAGCGCTCCCGCCATATCGGGTGACTCGGCTGTCACGGTCTCGTCCGCACGCGCACGGCGCACCGGCAACACCGTCAGAAACTCGACGGCCAGTGCCAGTCCTAATAGCGGCGACCCGTTCCTCTTTCCCGGCGTCATATCCTGCTACTTGCGCGATTTGGTGGCACGCTTCTGCGGCGGCAGTTCCGGCCAGCGCGTATGGAAGTCGGTGACACGCTGGAAGGCGTCCGCCGCGCGCAGCAGGACCTCCTCGCCGAAGGACGGGCCGATCAGTTGCACGCCGACGGGCAGCCCCTCGCTGAATCCGCCGGGAATCGAGATGCCGCAGTTGCCCGCGAGGTTGACCGGGATGGTGAAGACATCGTTGAGGTACATCGCATACGGGTCGGACATCTTCTCATTGAGCTTGAACGCGACTGTCGGCGACGTTGGCCCAATCAGCAGATCGTACTTCTCGAACGCCTCGTCGAAGTCGCGCTTGATGAGCGTCCGCACCTTCTCCGCCTTGAGGTAATACGCATCGTAGTAGCCCGCCGATAGCGCATAGGCGCCGAGCATGATGCGCCGCTTGACCTCCGCGCCGAACCCCTTCGCGCGCGTGATTGCCGTCGTCTCCACCAGATCGTGCGCGCCATCACGCACCGAGAGGCCATATTTGACGCCGTCGTAGCGGGCCAGGTTGGCGCTGCACTCAGCCGGAGCAATGATGTAGTACGCCGCGACCCCGTAGCGCGTATGGGGCAGTGAGACCTCGCCAACCTCCGCCCCCAGTGAGACAAAGGTCTGTATCGCCTCCTCGACCGCCGTCTTCACGCCTGACTCGACGCCCTCGACAAAATACTCCTCCGGCACGCCAATCCGCAGTCCCTTCACGTCGCCGGTCAGCGCCGCGAGATAGTCGGGCGTCGGGCGGTTCACCGAGGTCGAATCGAGCGGATCGTAGCCCGCGATGACGTTCATCAGGAGGGCGGCGTCGCGCGCCGAACGGGCAAATGGCCCAATTTGATCGAGCGACGAGGCGAACGCGATCAAGCCATAGCGCGAGACACGGCCATAGGTGGGCTTGAGCGCGACGGTGTTGGTAAGCGCGCCGGGTTGCCGGACCGAGCCGCCGGTGTCGGAGCCGAGCGCTCCCATCGCCTCGCCGACCGCCACCGAAGCCGCCGAGCCGCCACTGCTGCCGCCCGGCACGCGGTCGAGATCCCATGGATTGCGTGTTGGAAAGAAGGCTGAGTTTTCGGTGGATGACCCCATCGCGAACTCGTCCATATTCGTCTTGCCGACCGAGATCGCGCCCGCCGTGCGCAGTCGGCTGACCACCGTGGCATCATAGGGCGGCACGAAATGTTCGAGCATGCGCGAGGAGCAGGTAGTGCGCACATCTTTCGTGCAGAGTACATCCTTGAGTGCCAGCGGAATCCCGGCCAGCGGGCCAGGCGTCTCGCCACCGCGACGCATCCGGTCAACCTGCTCGGCCTCGCGCAGCGCATCCTGGTCGGTCACGGTCACGAACGAGCGCACGCGGCCCTCGACCGCCTCTATACGTTCGAGATGGGCGCGCGTCAGCTCAACCGCGGAGATATCGCCACTCGCGAGCTTTTCAAGCGCCTCGCTGATTGATAATTGCCAGAGATCCGCCACGGAAGTCTCCTCTATCTCATATCTGGATATTCAGATCATTGCTTAGCAGGTTCATTACTCTTCGAGTACTGCCCGCACGCGGAAATACTCTCCCTCGCGCGCCGGAGCGTTCGCCAGCAACTCGTCAGGCGTGCATGACGGGCGAGACTGATCCGCCGTCATCACATTTTCGACCGGCAGGATATGGGCAGTCGCGGGAACCTGACTGGTCTCGGCCTCGGCAATCACGTTGATATGTTCCAGAATCGCCGAAAGCTGCTCCTGGGTACGCTCGCGTTCGTCGTCAGTCAGCGCGAGGCGCGCCAGCATCGCCACGTGGTCCACGGTCTTGCGATCAATACTCATCTCGGTATCTCTTATTTCTACTCATTCACAGGCAAGCAGCTATCAGCGCTGTGATGTAGCCGCGATGCGAAACGTCGGAAACTCCTGTGTCGCTGGCCCCCAGGATATCTGAACATCCTGAACATCAGCGCCTTCGGGGCCGCGTCGCACTGCCTCTATCAATCCCGCCAACAGGCTCGACGGACCCTCGGCGACAACTGTCACCGAGTCGTCAGGCTCGTTGCGGGTGAACCCAGTCAAGCCAAGCGCGCGGGCATGCTGCAGCACGTAGTAGCGGTAGCCAACGCCCTGCACGTAGCCGCGCACGGTGGCGGTCAGCCGCTGCCCATCATGTCCGCCTGCCATAACTGCGCCCACTGCCTTTCTTGCCCGCCAACGTTGCCATGAGCCAGAGGCAGCAACGTACACGCCCCAGGCGCATCCGCCTCATGCATGATAGTATGCGCACCGCGCTATCCGCAAGGAGGGTACGCAGTCTACACACTGGCACGGCGATATGATACAATGTGCATCGCAAGCCGTCTTCGACTGCGGAGGTGGCGCTTGCGGGAGTAGCTCAGTTGGTAGAGTACCTGCCTTCCAAGCAGGCTGTCGCGGGTTCGAGTCCCGTCTCCCGCTCCACGCTGAAATTCTTCAGAGTTTGGTTTACGGTACCTTAGGAATGCTTCGTATGCCTGCCTTGCTGAGTACCCACAGTCTTTAACCATGGAGAGCGCCAACCAGCTATTGGGCGTATATGTTCCAAGCGCTTCCTCGTCAGTTCTCGTCAGTCCCCGTCAAGTTGAGATCTCTCGAACTCAAACGCCAAGCTGTTGAAGCAGATCATTCGATGACACAAAGCCTGTCGCTTTGTGTCGCTCACGCGGTCTGCGTCAGCAGCGGTTTCAGCACTCGCGGAATAGCACAGCCGATTCCTGATATGCTTCAAAAGCAGTAATATACCTCGCTTCTTTAGTCCAGAATCCGAACCTGGAGATTGTCATCCACCCCGTGTGATACCCTCTGATACAGATGCTATCGGACTCATCAAGTAGTGTCGCATTGGAGGGCGGGGGTGAGCAAGCGCTTTCAAGTAGGCGATCATGTAACCTGGAATTCTGAAGCCGGGTATGTCAGTGGCAGAATCATCAAGATTCATACGCAGGATGTGGAGTACAAAGGGTATACGCACCACGCCAGCCAGGATGAGCCGCAATACGAGATCAAAAGCGACAAGACAGACCATGTCGCTATGCACAAAGGGTCGGCGTTGAAGAAGATCGGAGACTGATTCTTAGAGTGTCAGGGACTGAACTGCGTTCAGGAGCCTCCGCGCCAAATCTTCTTCCAACCAGGGATTGTGCCTCGCTACGGAACTGGCTCAGGCGGGTAGCTGATTCGGGTTCCGTCTACTTGTGCAAACGGCGTGAGTGTATGCATCCGGTAGCTGCCTTCCGATAAAATCTCGACGACGGGTATGCCGCGCACACTGAGCGCGTCGGCCACCAGCGAACGATGGCAACGCCACGGCAGAGTTTCGGCGCACATGATGGCAACGCGCTTGTGGTGGCTCATCTGAATGAGCGCTTCAAGCGCGTCCTGAAATGCCGCGGTCTGCATGTAATCGGCATAGCCGCGAAAACTCAGGTTACGCCAACCAGCATTGGGAGAATCGTTGCGCGCATGCCGCAGGCCGCCCAAAGCTGGCATATGCGCATAGTCAATATATTCCGCCGCCAGGCTGCTCGCCAGGACGCTGTCGTTGAATTGCGGGTTATGGCGCGAACGTGGGACTGTGCGAATATCCACGAGCCATTCGATGCCATAGGCACGCAGCAAGGCGATGAAACGCTCGATAGGCAACGTAGAGTGTCCCAGGGTGAAAACAGCGCTGTCCAGCCAAACCGTCTCTTGCGGTAGGGGATGCTTGCTCATAACAGCTCCACTCACATGTGGACAAGGAGGGACGTAGCTCACTGTTGGAGTATAGGACAAATCACATGCGTGAAAGGGAGAATAGATTCATCCCTCCCCACGACTAGCGCAATGACCGCTCCCTCGAGGTTGGGCGCCACCCTGCCCTCAGCCCGCGATCAGCCGACGTTTTCCAACCCGCTATTCAGCAAGTTCTGATAATGGCATAGGATGTGCAGTCGTCTGACGGCGCCAAAGAGCGCTCTGTCACCAGATCACGCACACGAGCATGAACGGGCAGGACGCGCCGCATTCGGCAGGATGGAGTCTGCGATGGAACTGCTCGAAACCATGAATGCGATTGAGGACCAGGAGTGGCTCGAAGCGCCAAGCGAGACAGTAGCTGGAGCCGTCAGCAAGATACTTACGCAGCCAGGAGGTCAACCAACTCCCCTAAGTGACTTCCTGAACGGCGTCTGGCTCGGCCACCCGCTGCATCCCATGCTGACCGATATTCCCGTCGGAGCCTGGACGATGACGCTCACGCTTGATGGCCTCGGCACGATTAGCCGCCGATCCCGTTTCAATGCGGGCGCGGATACCGCGCTGGCAGTCGGCTTGCTTGGCGCTCTCGCCTCCGCCGTCACAGGCGCCGCTCAATGGCAGTATACAGTCGGCCGCCAGCGCCGTCTCGGGTTCACCCATGCGGCGCTCAACATTATCGCGACGGGATTGTACAGCGCATCACTCCTCTGCCGTCTGCGTGGCCGGAGAGGCGTTGGCAAGGCAATCGCGGCTCTGGGCTACAGCATGGTGGTCGTCTCCGGCTATATTGGTGGCGGCTTGGTCTACGGGGAGCGCCTCGGCGTCACGCACATCCCGGAGCAAGAGTTGCCCGATACCTGGCAGCATGCCATCGCCGATGACGAACTGCATGAGGGAGATCTCAAGCGCGTGACGATTGCGGATGTTCCGGTGCTGGTGACACGCCAGCAGGGTCTGGTCTATACCCTCGCCGCAACCTGCTCGCACCTTGGCGGCCCGCTTGCGGAGGGAAAGGTTGAGAATGGCTGCGTAGTCTGTCCCTGGCACGGATCGCGTTTCCGCCTGAACGACGGCAGGATCGTGAATGGTCCAGCCACCTTCCCGCAGCCGGTGTACGAGACTCGTGTGCGCGATGGCAAGATCGAGATCCGCGCCATGGGGCAGGAGCAGTAGGCCACTGCGTGAGCTCGGCTACACCCCCCGCCCACTGGATGAGGGGCTGCCCGCGACCTTGCTCCACGAAATGGCGCTGCTAGGCATGACGCCGAAGCCCATGCCATCGTCAACGTGAGGATAGGCTTACAAATCACCCATGGGCCGGAATGACGCTATAGAGCATCACACCGGTCCACGGCGCCACCTCATACGGGTGGCTTTCCCATTTGAGCCATGCAGGCTAGCACGGCGGTAGCACAGTCCCTCCGAGACTCGCTACGAGGTTACTGTAAAACGTGTAGTCAGCGGCGGCAGTAGCCGGGGTGATCTGCCCAGCGGCGCCCGCCAGGCAGAGCGCGTTGTGATACACCAGGAGCGCATCGAGCTGGAAGGTCCGCGCGATGCTGGTGGTCACCTTTTTGCTGGATTGCGCCTGCACATGGCTGATGAAAGACTGCGCATCACCTAGCGCCTGCGCATACTTGTGTCCGCCCATATCGGCCTGCACTGCGGCGAACTGTTGGGTGAAGACAATGGCCTGACCTCCCGCGCCTGGCCCGCTGATGCCTCCATTCGCCAGCGCGTCCGCGATAAGCTGCGCTATGGTCTCATACTGCGCCGTCGTGGTGAATGGCGCGGTCAGCGTGGCGGGCGCCGCCGGGGAGAAGCCCTGAAAGAAATACTGTTTTCCGTCAGGGCCGTTGACGTTTGCGCTGGCGTCGAGCGCCAGTGGACCGTCATTCACCCAGACGACGAGCGGCGCCGAGGCGCTGGCTGTACCTAGGGTAATCGCTCCGTTGGTGATCGTCGTGCTGTTGGCGTCCAGGCCGCTCACGTTCACCGTCAGTAGATGCTGCAACACATAGTTCGCGGTTGCGGTCTTCGGGCCATCCATCAGAATCGCAGTCAACGGCGCTGCGCCAGTGGTGTCGTCGCTCCAGTGATCGAAGGCGTAGCGGTTATTCGCATCCAGAACGATCTGGGAATCGGTGGAGACGGTTACACTGCTGCCGCTGTCTTCCCACGCGCTCGGCGTCAGACTGGCATCCGCTATCGCGGCGGCTGGTGGTGTCGCCTGTACCGTCAGGAAATACTGCGTGATATAAGTGGCGACATCATGGACATCCTTGCTTCCATCGATCGTCGTCGGCTGCGCGGACGTGATGTAGCGAATGCCAGGGTTCGGATCGTCCACCGGAGACGGGAAGCTGTATGTGTGCGTGGAGGCGTCAGTGATGACCGCGTTGAATGGAAGGACGACACTCTCGCCATTGAACGTGGCGAAATGTGGCACAGAGGTGGGCAATCCCGCCTCGTCGAGATTCACATGGCGCACAATGGGTACGCACACGCCAGCGCTATTCGACCAGTAGGGCGAGACGAGCAGTCCACCTGGCATCTGCACGGGTGGCATACCGAAGTCGCCCTCGTTGAGTTCGCAGATGTCGGAGGCCTCGCCCTTTTTCAGAATATCGCCGTTGAAGATCAACTGCGAGTCATCAATCCAGCCCTTCCCGATGTCTGGGTCGGTCGCCGCTTCGATGATCTCGTGGCTGGCAAGCGCGGTGAGCGAGTCAAACGAGCCATGGGCGCACTCCGCCGGGACTACGGCAAAGACCAGATCCCGATTATGCACAAACGGCACACCGAAGAAGGTATCCCATGAGGGGGTATCGGCGTTGAAGTGGTATGCCCCGAAGTCGTCGCAGCTCTTGGCGACGATATCATTCACTCGAACGCCAACCGGGAGATAGACCACATACAGCGAATTATCGTCGGCGCCCGGGATTCCGGTGAGTGTCGTAAACGGGATGGGGCTGGCTGATGTCTCACAGACCAGCCACGCGATGATGGCTCCGAAGGCGGTCTCCCCATCCACGGTGGGCGAGGGGCAGATAAGGGCCTGTCCATCCGATCCAGTGAACGATGGGCTGTGAACGCCATACTGGCCAGCGCCATCAAAGTAGCCATCGCTGACGAGTGTTTGCGTAAAGTTGTTGATAGCGCTGCTGCTCAGGTTAGCGGGATTGTCGCTATCCCAGCTACGCGACAGGAAGAGGTTATGAATCGCTGGATGCTCTAGGACTCGCCCGAGGTTGTGGCTCAGCAGATCAAGCTCCGTGCTCGCGTGTATCGCGTGCGCATTCGCGGAGTCGTTTGCGCGTGGGTTGGCATGTGCTGCGCTGGCAGTGATTCCCGCCATGGCGCCACTCAGAAGCACCGCGAGAATGATACGAGGTACGACTGCATGTCGCCTCAGGCTGGCAAGAATGGATACGGGTCGCATTGAATACTCCTCCTGGTTGTGTTAGCCCCGCTAGTCATACGGCGCAGAGTTTCACGGCAGGTGAACCTCATCGTCGCTCGCTCTCCATACAAAGGCCGCCCCGGAGGATTCCTTCACGCTGGCGTCAGCAGTGGTATGCGCGAGTGTGGGTGCGGGCAACGAGTCACAGGTAGATACACATGGCGTGGGGAACGATTGGTCACCTGATTCGCGCGGGGCGTATGTCTTCGCTCGCCGCCACTACAGCTCGTTCTCACGGCTCACTGAGCTATCAACCGCCTCGGCCATCGCCGCCCGTTCCGACTCCTGGACGCTGGCACGCCTGAGCAGGAATAGCCCCAGGAAGGGAAAGATCAGGATCGAGAGGAGCGCTGCCGCCGTGAGCGCCGCGCTGGTCGCCGTCGAGATGAGATTGAGCACGACGCCAATCTGAACGGCGGCGAGAATGAAGGTGAGCGATGTCGCTTGAAACAGACCTGCGGCATAGGCGCGCGTGTTGCCCAGCAGCGGACGATAGAGCAAGGCTGGTATCCCGTGTACGAGGAGTAGCGCCAGGAGAAAGAGCGGTACCAGCGCAATCGCTCGGGAACTCGATGTCAACGCCGGTAGATCAAACTGCAAGCCAATCGTCACGAAGAAGATGGGAATAAATACGCCATAGCCTATGGCGTCGAGCTTCATGCGAAATTGAGGATGGCGGGTCGACTCATCGGGGTCGAGGATGCGGATTACGACGCCCGCGATAAAGGCGCCGAGAATCGTCGAGAGGCCAAAGCCCTGCACAGCCAGAGCGACAAACGCCGCTAGCAGCGTCCAGGCCCCACGTATCCGGATCTGCGCCGTCGAGTCGCTGAGCCGGATCAGCAGCGCAGTGAGACGCTTCGACCGCTCCGCCCGCAGCACCACCGCGATAACGCCCACGGCGAGAAATGTGAAGCAGACGAGGAAAACGAGACTTGTCGCTGTGCTCACCACGATAGTGGAAAATAGCACTGTCAGCAGGATCAGCGATCCAAACTCGGCGAGGGTCGCAGAGAGAATGACCAGTTGGCCAAACGGCGAATCCACCACTCCAGCGCCTTTGAGCGGGGGAAGAATCACGCCGAGAGATGTCGCCACGAGGATGTTCCCGAAGAACAGCGGCGACTGGATGAGTCCCATGGCATGGAAGAGGACGCCAACAAGCAAGGCCAGAACAACTGTACACCCAAAAGCAATGAGCGCCCGGCGGAAGAGCGGACCGCGAAAACGCGCGACATCGACCTCCATGCCAGCCAGGAAGAGTAGGAATCCGAGGCCGATGAGGGAGAAGATTTGTATTGGTTCATCCGCGATCACCCAACCCAGCCCGTACGGCCCGATGACAATGCCAGCCAGCACCTCAAACACCACTGCGGGAAGCAGGCGCAGATGCAACAGGTCAAGCGCGAGCGGCACGGCGAACGCAACGGCAGCGATAATCTCAAGCCCGGTGAACGTGGCAGGTGTCACCATGGCGGACTCCTTCGAAGGCCGACAGGAAGACGCGATTTATTGGGAAGAGCGCTCTTGTGGGAATATCCAGACAATCTGGCGCTACGTGACGCATGAGCAGAGACAACAAAGCAGGATGGGACGTGCGGTATACGCGAGACCAGTCGCATGTGCTGTGCCTGGCTTGGAACAGTGCATATTGATGTATCCGAACGTATACCACGACCAATAACGCATAGCTGATAGACGCTAGAAAATCCTGAGGCGCAGCCTGAACGTCCGAAGGCCATCCGATGCTGGTATGATACTCGTGGACTTCCGCGCGTTCTTGATTGCCCGATTCGTCGATGTAAGAAGAATAAGCTGGCAGATTACCGCTTGCCGACGTTGTGTAGAGTGGGAGAGTCACCGTGACATCCGCTGATCCGGCACATAATGTCTGGTCGCGACTGCACGCCATCTACGAGGGCAATACGTTGCGCCCCGATTGGGATCTGGACCCGTATTACTGGCTCAACGGTAACAAGTTCAGGTGGTTCTCGCCGACGACCGAGGACGAGGTGCATGCAGCTGAGGAGCGGCTCGGCTACACCTTGCCTGAAGACCTGCGCCGTCTCTACACTGAGATTGCCAACGGCGGAGTCCGCCTTGGACCTGTAGATGTTTTCTGTGGTGTCGAGGATCTTTCCATCCAAAGCGACTGGCAATTACACCCGCGAATCGAGGAGGCGCTGCTGCGTCATCCAGGCAGCTATGTCATCGTTGACTCATTGCCTAAGAGTTTTATCGAGATCGGGTCGAGTCAAACTGATGGGTATACAGCAATCAGTATGCTGACTGGACACGTGTACGATGTTGCCTACTGGGATGACTTGCCTGACGTTATCGTGGACAACTCCGATCCCGAGCCTGTTCCCCTTCCAGTCTGGTTTATGGCATTGGCTGAGCCTTCACTCAGCGTTTGGCTTGAGCGCTGGCTCGACAACAGGTGGTACTCGACGCAGAGAATTCACGCCGAGCTCTCTTCTGAGATGGTTGAGGCGGGTGACCTGCCTGGCTCCGATGAGGTATGGCGCGGGCTGTATCGCTTCGGCCCACATTGGCATATTTGGGAAAGACCGCCAAAAGATACTGACCTTGCGCACGATGCTGAGCATGCGATCTATTGGGCATATGTCGAGGATGCCGGACGCGAGAAAAACAGGTATTAGCAGCTCAGTAAGTCCTACGCGGCAAACTGCCTGACGACTGGTCTGTCGATGAGCCGTGAGCATGCGCGATCAAGGTCGTTATGCTGTACGTTGGAGAACTGACCGCTCCGGGCGCCTGAGTACAATTTGGCCCGGGATCATGCTTCCAGACCCCGGGCCAAATTGTGTATGTGATAACAAGCTAGTCCCATCAGCTACTGGCGGGACGCTCTTGCACCGCCCAGCTATTGCCATCTGGGTCGCTGAAGTAGATGAACGAGTTCCACTCGCCGCCTTTCCCCTCGGACTGCACCCCGTTCTCATAATGGACAATCTTGCTGACCTCCACACCGCGCTCAACCAGTTCGGCGCGG
>JAICKD010000230.1 GCA_025928125.1 Ktedonobacterales bacterium | reverse complement strand
CCAGGCTTTGGCGGCGTCGGTATACGGGAAGGTCGCCAGCACCTCGTCAAGATAAGCGGCGACGGCGGGGTTGCGCGTCGCTGAGATGGGCGAGGCGGTCGCCTGCGCCAGCCGCTCGCGGGTGCGCTGCCAGAGCGCGCGGAATCCATCCATAGCGCCGTCCTCCTCTTATGCCAGGTTAGCCGGTGACCCATTCGTCGAGAAACTGCCAGTCTGGGTACTGCGGGCGCAGGATAGCGCAGGCGGCGGGCCACGCGGCGGGAGCGATGCTCACGAGCGGCAGGGCGCGCGTTTCCGCCTCTTCGGTACTGTATCCCCAGGAGAAGCCGCAGATGGGCTGGACGACACGTGTCATCACGGCATCAGGGCTGGCAACCAGAAAAGCGTCGGCGGTCCAGTGGACACCACGGGTGGTGGTGAAAGGGTTGTCGAAGAACGACGGGCATGGCCCCCAATAGACATAAGGCATGCCAGTGCCTTCGAGCTGCGGCGGCTGGTCGACGAGCACGCCGTTGCTCGCGCCGGAGAAGCGAAGAATCTGAATCCACGCCATGGCCGAGGCGTAGCCCTCACCGGCAAAAGTGACGGTGGCGCGGCAGATGGGGAAACCCTTGCCGACCTCCTCGCTTTCCACGCCGTCCAGTGGAACCGTCAGCCCCAGCAGGGTATTGCCCCAGCGCCGTGGCTCCTCGTTAATGCCATATTCCACGTGTACCGCGCCGTCCTTCTCGCGAAGGCGAAACGGAATGGTCATGTCCATAGCTGGCCCCCTCCCCTAACCCCTCCCCCAGCTAACGCTGGAAGAGGGGAAACCGGTACTATTCGTCGTGCGGGCAAAGGTAGTAGCATAGCCGACTGGCGGCTGAAGCCGCGCCTACGGGATGCGCAAGCGCATCCGCAAAGCCTGCCTGCGCAGGCTCCAGAGACTATCCACCGCTGCCCACTCTCTGGAGGCCGCGGAGGCGGCCTTTGCGGCCTTCGCCAGAAGGTCCTTAGCCGCAGCTTTAGCCGCCAGGCTCCTCCGTCACTGCCTTTTTCTTCTTCGCCGTCGGGAATTTCTTCGGGTCGTACCAGCAGTCGTAGCAGCGGTCGCGGATGGATGCCCCCGTTGTCGGCTGCTCCAGCGGGGCGTGCGTCACCGCGCCGTCGCTGCGGGCCTCGGCCACCGCGCCGCTGGCGTCGATCTTCTGCGTGTAGAGATGGCGGTCGTCGGAGGTGAGGCAGCGGCCTGTCTCCAGCTCGAACTGCCAGCCGTGCAGCGTGCAGGTGAGGACGCCATCCTCGATGTGGGCGAAGCGCGTCAGGTCGGCCTTCAGGTGCGGACAGCGGCGCTGGATGCGGTAGCCGTTGGACTCCCAGAGCGTCTGGACGGGCGCCTTCTCGGCGTAGTAGCCCTCGGCGTATTGCAGCCGCTCCATGCTCAGGCACTTGAAGAAGTTGTAGACGTATTCGTTATAGGCGCCCTTACGCTCGGCCTGGAAGCGGCACGAGAGGAATAGCTCGTTGATCCAGTCCTCGACATGGCGGACGATCAGCGACTCGATCAGGGCGGGGTCGAAGCGGAAGAAGTAGTCGTACTCCTCGCCCTGCCAAGGATAGACCTTGCGCGTGTGGAAGTCCAGCACGAGCTTCGTCTCGCCGCAGTCCAGCACCACCAGGCTGTTGATGCCCGCGGCGGTGAGGTCAGCCTTATCCATCAGCGGCTCGAACCAGTCGCGCAGGGAGGTGAGGATATCCACCTGGCCGCGCGGCCACGATGCCTTGATTTGCGTTATCTCGTCGCGTTTGCGCGCCTGATAGGCGTCCAGGTAGCCGCGTTTATCCGTGAAGATCGCCTGTACCTGCTCGTCGGGCATGGGATGCTCAACGGTGTAGCCCTCTTTGGTGAGCGTGCCGACGCTGCCGGGAATCATCAGGTGGCCGCTCTCGTGGCCCTGGGACCGCATGAATTCGAGGAAGACCGTCTGGTCGGGAAAGATATTCTTCGGGTCGCCGTCGAAGTCGTTGAAGCCATAGAGGTCGTCGTCGAGGAAGCAGGGCGGCCCAGCGGACGGGATGATATGCGTCGCGCCGATCTCTTTGACGAACCGCAGCGCACGCGCAAGCTCATTGTCGCGCTTCTTGCGGCCCAGGGCGTCCATCATCTTCTCGGGATAGAGGTAGACCATCGGGTACCAGATGGCGCCGGAGAACTGGAGAAAGTGGGCGTCGTAGGGGCCGAAGTCGGCGAGCATATCGAGGTCCACCGGGCGCGAGTCGTTCTGGTTGAAGATGCGCACCTCGCCGTCATCGACGCTGAGGCCGGAGTCGCCGAGCGGGCCATCGGTGGGCGCGACGGCGGCGGAAATCATGAGGCGCAGGCCGTCTACGGTGACGGGGACGCCGTTTTTGGTGCGCAGGAATTTGGTGAAGCCAACCTCACGCAGGCCGCGTTCGAGCAGGTCGAGCGGGTAGTCAGGCAGGAGGACGGTGGTCTCTTTGGAGACGTGCTCGCGCAGGAATTCAGGATCGAAGTGGTCATGGTGCAGATGGGAGACGAAGAGGTAGTCGGGATTGGCGATCTTCGATGTGTCGATACCCTCGTTGCTGGGGAAGGGGAACCAGGAGGCGAAGTAGGCGGTATTGAACCACGGGTCGGTGAGTATGCTGCCGTGGCGTGTCTCGATGAAGAGTCCAGCATGACCAATGAATGTTATCCGCACGCACAACCATCCTTTTGCGAAGTCCGTTACGATGCTACTGGCGATGATACCAGATATCAGTTACCGGGATAATACCTGTTGCGATCCCAGACACAAGTCACAATACGCTCACGCGCTGTCCCGCTCAGTATCGGACGCCGGGCGGAGGGCGTCAAGCGGACCCCCTCCCCTGGCCCCTCCCCCAGCTTATGCTGAGAGAGGGGGACCAGAGCGCGAGTGGGGCGGGTTCGCTGCATGAATGCCGTGGCTAAATGCCTCGCGCGGCAGCCCCGGCGCAGTGAAGGGGACCCGATGACATTGGTTCACTTGTCTCTGAAGCAACTGTCCACTATACTGGTATCCGCAAAGCAATCCCGCAACATAGTAGCCTACGCTGCCTCATACGGCAGGCGAGCAGCAAATAAATACGCGTATGGAACTGGAGATGTTTGTTAGAGAAGGGATTTTCCGCCTGCCATGAAAACTCCTGTAGCGTTTGCACGATACTGGGTTGTCGGAATTCTTGCCTGCGCATTGGCTCTGGTTGGCGGCGTCACGCTCATGTCGTCGCCAGCGCGCGCGAGTGGTATCTGCGCCCAGGGTAGTACCCCCTGCATCGAACTCCAGCGTAATTTCTCGTATCCCGACGGAACTACCTTCATTGGCGGACCCGCAGGCACGCAGGTGAATGTGATCGGCGGAGGATTTGGCGCTTCTCTCGACGGCAAGACCATCTCGCTTGGCGTCGTGAAGGGTGAGGATATTCTCGGTGTCGATCCCAACCCCGCGCTCTGCTCACATGCCCATGTGAATACCGGCGTCACCGCTGTGGTCGGCGCCAAAGGCACGTCTGGAAGCTTTATGGCGAGCTTTAACTGGCCAACGGGAACAAGCGTGGGTAACTGGAGCATCTGCGCCTATCTTGCTGGAACGAATACGCCTGCTGCTGGCGGCAACACGGACAATGCGGCATTTTATTCCAGTTCCCCCTATGTGCCAAAGGTGAGTGTCTCACCCACTACGGTCGAACCCGGCGGTTCTGTGACCGTGACAGGCGCTGGCTGGCTGCCAGCGGAGAATTCGATCGTGGTATATATCGCTCCCTGCAAAGGCTGCACGCCTATTGCCCGCTATGGCAACGCGGCATCGGCCAGCAACGGCGGTTTCAGTGTGCCACTCACAATCCCTGCGAACACCAAACTTGGGAGGTATCTTGTATGGGCTGGTTCGTCCGCGATTCCGGTCTCTTCAAGCTCCTCCGGGCCACATCTGATGGTCGGCTCAGCCGCGCCAATTCCCGCAGCGACGCCCAAACCTACCGCTACGACGCCCATGCCCACGGCGACCCCACTCCCTGAAACAACCGCCACTGCGAGAAGCGTCCTGGCAGTGGCTGACAAACCCCAGACGGGAAGTGGCGAGGGGCTGGCGTTGTATCTCGGACTGGGCGGACTTCTGGCGCTGGCAGCCGCAGCCGGAAGCCTCATATACCTTCTACGTAGAAGACGAGCCGCAATCGGATCCGCTGCCGCATCCATGTCATGGAACATTCCGCAAGGCGCGCCGGATGACCCGACTGAGCCAGGCATGCCCACGCTCTAGCGGCGCGATGTCATATGCCTAAAATATGCATGCGGCCTTGTGCGGGCAGATCGGTTCAGGCTGCATTCAGCCGCGGAGGTGGACCTGGCGGTGGGGCAGCGACCAGCCGTGGCGACGCAGACGCGCGTGGAGCAGCGTCCAGACACTGACGGCGGCCAGCGTGACGGCGAGGTTCGCGCCGAAGAGCAGCAGCCGCGGCGCATCGGCGATCAGCGTCAGGTCGAGGATGTTGAGCAGCAGCGAGAGCGCCAGGATGGCCGCAAGCACGAGCGAGGAACGATGCGCGGCGGTGAAGGTCAGCCGGAGCCGGGTGGCGTTGGAGAGCAGCGGATGACGGAAGGAGCGCGCGTAGAGGCGTTCGAGACGGGAGGGTCGTCTGGGCGCGCTGGCTTTCAGCCGGGCGGCGACGATGCGGTCTATCGCTTGCTGTAACTCGCGCAACTCGCGGCCCGTCAGCGGGAACGGTGGCGGCTCGGCGGGTGTAGTGTTTCCCTTCACGCTCATGCTATCCAGGCTACAGAGCCAGTTGGAGGCGCGTTGCCAGGAGTCTGCGAGGGCGGCTGACCCCAGTTCGGCTGGTGTGACCTGTGCCAGTGAGGTACGCAATGCCCAGGCGATATCGCTCCTGCCGTCGGGATTCAACGAGTTGCCCACATCTGCCGTCCCTTCCTGCACATTGCGCTGGCGGCCCCCTCCCCTAACCCCTCCCCCTTTCAGGGAGAGGGGAACCAGAGTGGGTCGCGCATTGCCCTCTTTAGAAACCAGACACTTCTTACTGGTCGCCGAGCTCTTCGCTCCACTCCATCAGGATGATGCGGGAGAGCAGTGTCTCAACCATCCCGCGCTCTTCGGGTGTCGCGCGGACGCAATCGAGCAGGCGGAGAATCCAGCGGCCCAGGCCGTCTTGCAGGCCGGGCAGCGGACGACGCCCTTTCTCGATATGGCGCAACGTGTCGAATGGAATGCCCATGCATGCCTCGATCTCGGTCAGCGTCACCTCGGGATGGCGCTCGCGAATCTCACGCAGCAGAACCACCAGCGGATGGCTGCTACGCGCCGCGGCGCCGTTCATCTCCTTGCTCATAGTCATCAGTATAAGGCAGCCTGGCAGTGAGGGCAACGCCCTGTTGGATTCCATTTTGTCAGCACAGCGGGAGAATCTACCGTACAGATACGTACGCGGACGCTTTTGTACGGTGACGAGGGGAGCTGGGGGATATAGTACGGATGCAAACAGCACACGAGGCAATCTGATTGCTGATCTGAACGGACTTCAGCAGGCGGCGAAACCCAGGCGCGTAGACTCTGCTGGAAGCGCCAGCAATCCATCAGGTGGTGGGCAAGCGGACCTCGGATGGTGTTGCGAGATTGTTGAGAGGCACGTCACCGCAGAGAACAGGGAGGCACGCGACCATGACAGATGAGAAGAAGCAGCGCGGTGGCTGGTTCCGGCGCAAGGGGCACGAGACCGCTCCAACCTCCACATCGCCAGAGACAGCGCAGACAGCACAGACGGGCAACAGCGGCAAGCTCTCGCAGACCATGTCGGCATGGGTGCGCGCCCTGCAGGAGCGCCGCGACACTGCCAACCGGACGCGCGCGCTGGCGACCCGACTCAACCAGGACCTCGCCGGGATTCTGGCGACCTGCACGGAGCAGCAGAAGGCGCTGAACCAGCGCAGCATGCGCACGCAGGTGCAGCTGAGCATGGCGCTGGGTCGCCTGACGGGCATCGTG
>JAICKD010000785.1 GCA_025928125.1 Ktedonobacterales bacterium | reverse complement strand
AGCGGGCGTTTGGCCGCGACCGCCGCCTGCCCATCACCAATGGCTACAGCAGCGGATCAGGTTCGCCGTGCGCGCACGATGTAGGCGCGCCAGCCGGGACGACTCGCACCCGCGCCAGCGCCAATGGTGGCCACCACACGCGCCGTGGCGGCTAGTACGGCGGATGGGCGGTTCTGGTTCCCCTCTCCCTTTAGGGGGAGGGGTTAGGGGGAGGGGGCCGCCAATCAGAAAGGAGGCGTAGGCATGACGCAGCAGGATGTCCTGGCTCTGCGCGACCTGCATGCCTCCGATGAAGGTGGCATCCGGCACATTCTCGATACTTCAGAGTATGTGCATTTTCATTTTGACCTCGACCAGCTCTCGCGACTGGTCGAACGCTACCCCGCCGTCGGCGCGTTCAGCGTACCCGCCGGGCCGCTCGGTCGCGTTGCTGGGGGGACGCTACAAGCCTTCCTGCTCATCAACTGGCTGGCGCCGCCAAGCGCGTGGCTGGGTGGCTTTGGTGTCACCTGGAGCCAGGGCGAGCGCTTCGAGGAGTATCTCGATCCGCTGCTGGAGCTGGTAATACGGCGGGTGGCGACGCATGGCGCGGAATCGCTCTACTATTCCGGCGGCGACATCGACAACGACTGGCTCGGCGATAGTCTGGCGAAACGTGGATTCACACTCACCAGCCTGCTGCGCTCTTACGACAAGAGCGACTTCGCCATCCCGTCGGAGGGCAATATACAGATGCAGGTGCGCCCGTTTACGCCTGACGACGTGCCGGGGGTGCTGGCCGTCGAACAGGCGTGCTTTGCCCCGCTCTGGCAGCGTGACGCGGCTGATATACTCGATGTAGCCGAGACGTATCCGTACTTCGTCGTCGCCGAAGATGAACGTGGGATCGTTGGCTACCAGTTCAATACCGTGGATGCCGTCACGGGTTATCTGGTGCGCATCGCGGTGCATCCGCGCGCATGGGGAACAGGCGTCGGCACGCGGCTGATGGCCGAGGCGGTGCGCTACTTTCAGCAGCGGCGCGTCTGGAAGATCGTCCTCAACACCGAGGAGGAGAATTACCGCGCCCACGCGCTCTACGAGTGGTTCGGCTTCCAGTTGATCGAGCCGCGCGGGTTCGTCCTGGGCCGCGATATGTCGTCGGACGAGCCTCGGCCATAAATGGCCGGAGTAAAGAGGGCGCAGGGCTTAAAAGCCCGCAGCCTTGCTCGCACAAAGGGCGAGGCGGCCATTTATGGCCTGTTTAACCTTGCCCCGGCCTTTCAAGGCCGAGAGCGCACACCTACAGGAGAAAATCGCCAGTGTTTATCGTCGATGCGCATGAAGATATCGCCTCGAATGTGCTGCACCACGGACGCGATGTGCGCCGGAGCGTCGCGGAGACGCGGGGCATCGAGCAGGCCGCCACCTGGGAGCCGGGCGCATACCATTCTGAGACGGCGATGATTGGCCTGCCAGACCTGCGGCGCGGTGGCGTCGGGCTGGTCTTCGGGACGGTCTTCGTCTTCCCTGGCGAGGTCGAGGCGATGGTGGCCGATGGCCTGGCGCAACTGCGCTACTACGCTGGTTTGGCAGAGTCCACGCCCGGCGTGCGCATCATCACGGACCGCGCAGCGCTGGACGGGCTGGTGAGCGACTGGGAGGCCGCGCCTACGCCCGATGAGCGTCCGGTGGGCTTCGCGCTGCTGCTGGAGGGCGCTGATCCCTTGCGCGATCCGTCTGAGCTGGCGGCATGGCACGCCGAGGGGCTGCGCATCGTCGGGCCAGCGTGGCGTGGCACGCGCTACGCCGGTGGCACCGGGATGCCAGGCGGGCTGACCGATCTTGGCCGGGGGCTGCTGTGCGAGATGGAGGCGCTGGGGATGATTCTGGACATCAGCCACCTGGCGGAGCAGAGCGTGTGGGACTCGCTGGATGCCTTCTCTGGCGTGGTGATCGCCAGCCACGCCAACTGCCGAGAATACGTGCCGACCGACCGCCAGCTGAGCGACGACACGATTCGCGCGCTGGCCGAGCGCGATGGCGTGATT
>JAICKD010000206.1 GCA_025928125.1 Ktedonobacterales bacterium | reverse complement strand
CCCTTCTGGTAGCCGACAAGCTCCTTGTCGCTCGTTATCGGTGGTTGTGTCGTTTTCATGAACTCACCACCTTTATGAATGTGACAAGGGACAATGGGCGAAATGTCGCCGCTTATTGACTGGTATCGCTGGGGGTGGACGGTTGAGATAGCTGACCGATCAAGTCCCTGAGCGCGCGATTGACCGCTTCTGAATCGGGGAAGTAGACGCGCACATCGGGATCCAACACCACTGTTCCAGGGCGAGGCGTCACGTCGCGAACCTCGGTCGTGCCGTCGCTGTGATGGATAACCATCATATAACCATCGCGCATGGCCGCCGCATGCTTGCCACGCACGCCCTGCGAGAAGTCATACTCTGGGGCTATGTCTTCCGTATCAGTATCTTCTGGTCGGTTCTGTGATCCCTGACCACTAACTCCTTGATTGCTCATAGGTTCTCCGCTCTGCTCTGGTTGCTGGTCGGCAACTAATGATGCGAATGGTCTCGTCATGTTCGGAGTAGACGACGACGAGGAGACGTCCGTCGCTAGATTCGCCAATATCCACGAAGCGATCTTCCTTGTCAGAATGCGCCTCATCTACAATGGTGAGCGAGAGGGGATCCGCAAAGACCGTTACCGCCTCGTCAAAACTGACGCCGTGCTTGCGCTCGTTCAGGAGCGCTTTGGATTCGTCCCACTCAAATCTCGCGCCCATACCAGCCCTTTAGAAGGCAACACAGACGTCTGTCACGATTCAGTCATCTTAACACATTCCACGTCTACTACTGCATACCTCACTTACAACCGCAGGCACGCCTCGGCGGCCAGCCAGAAGAGCGCCTCGCGCCCCGAATGGGAGGCCCATTCCCGCGCGCTCCATTCAGAGCCGCCAACGTCATCGCCGCCGTAGAGCACCTGGGCGAAGGTCACGCCGCGGAATTGCGCCACGGCGAAGAAGGCCGCCGCCTCCATCTCGACCATCAGGCAGCCCTCGGCGAGGCGCTGCTGTACCTTGGCGGGCGTCTCGCGATAGATGGCGTCGGTTGTCCAGGTCTTGGCGGTCAGGTAGCCGACCTTGTGCGCCAGGAATGTCGCCTCGAGCGCCGCGACGCCCTCAGGGCTGGGCGTCACCTCACGGCCCGGCGGCAAATAGTGATATGAGGTACCCTCGTCGCGGATGGCGGAGAGCGGGATCAGCGGATGCCCCATCGCGATGCTGCTATCGAGCACGCCACAGCCGCCACAGGCGATGAACTTGCGGCAGCCCAGCGCGATGACCTCTTCGAGCATCGCGGATGCCAGGGGCGCGCCCACGCCCGGATGGAATATCGCCAGCCGCTGGCCCTCGAACTCCATCTCATAGACAGGGTGCGTACCCATCTCGCTCCGCAGGTGCTTGACCACACGCATCTCGTGCTGCTGGCTGAGCTGGGTGATGACCTCGTTGAAGAAACAGATCACCACACGCTCCGGCACGTCGCGTGGCTTGATGAGCCGCGACGGCTCTAGCACGCCCTCCGGCGCATCGTCAAATTCGAGGATCGGATAGTCGCGTGAGACAAAGTCGGTCATGGCGCGTGTTTCCTGTAGCATGGCGCTGGCGACTGAAGTCGCGCCTAAGGGACCGAGCTTCGCTCGGCCACAAAACCCGCCGTCGCGGGTTTCACAGATTCTCCCCTACTAGAGCACTGGTGGGCAGGGATCTGGTCAGTCCGCGCAGGCGGACTTCGTGGCCGCAGCGGAGCGAAGGCCGTTCAGGCGCGGTTTTAACCGCCAGCCATCTCATGCCGCGAAGGTCGCCCAGCGCAACGCCCGCCAGCGGCATCCGTACCATCATCCGCCCGCGCTGGCGCCGCCAAGAATCGGCGTCTGCGTCTTGCCCTGGCCCGCGATGCCCGGCTCGGTCATCGCCTCGGGCTTCAAAATCTCCGCCAGATCGGATTCCGGCAGCAGGTTACGCTCGCGCACGATGTCGCGGATGTCGCGGCCCGTCTGAATCTGCTCCTTGGCAATCGCCGCGGACGCCTCGTAGCCGATGTACGGGGCCAGCGCCGTCACCAGACTCGCGCTCTTGAACGCATATTCCTCGGCGCGATTGGCATTGGCCTGGATGCCCACGACGCAGCGCTCGGTGAAGGTCGCCATCGCGTTTTTCAGGATCGTGAACGACCAGAGCACATTGTGGATGATAACCGGCATCATCACGTTCAGCTCGAGTTGGCCCGCCTGCGCGGCGTAGCTGATCGTCGTATCGAAGCCGAAGACCTGGAAGCAGACCTGGTTCAGCATCTCCGCCATCGAGGGATTCACCTTGCCCGGCATGATCGACGAGCCTGGCTGCACCGCAGGCAGCACGATCTCGTAGAGGCCGGTGGCTGGCCCCGACGCCAGCAGCCGCAGGTCGTTGGCGATCTTGGTCAGGTCGCTGGCCAGCACCCGCACCGCGCCAGAGACCTCCAGGAACGACGACATGCTCGGCGCGATCTGCACCAGCGACTCCGCGCGGCGGAAGGCGATGCCCGTCAGCTCGCTGAGATGCTTCACCATTGCGTCGATATAGGCGGCTTCGGCGTTCAGCCCGGTGCCGACGGCTGTGCCGCCGATGTTCAGCTCCAGCAGGGTGTTGCTGGCGTCATGGATGCGCGCGACATCGCGGCGCAACGTCAGCCCATAGGCGGCGAACTCCTGGCCGAGACGGATCGGCGTCGCGTCTTGCAGATGGGTGCGGCCCGACTTGACGATGCCGTCGAACTCGCGCCCCTTTGCCTCGAAGGCCGCCGCCAACTCCTCCAGCACGGGTAGCGTCTCGCGCACCATCAACATTGTCGCCACACGCATCGCCGTCGGGAAGACGTCGTTGGTGGACTGCGCCATGTTGACATGGTCGTTGGGATGGACCAGCTTGTAGTCGCCGCGTGTGCCGCCGAGAATCTCAATGGCGCGGTTGGCCAGCACCTCGTTGGCGTTCATATTGTGCGAGGTACCCGCGCCCGCCTGATAGACATCCACCACGAAGTGCTCGTGCCACTGGCCGTCCAGTATCTCGTCGGCGGCCTGAATGATGGCGTTGGCAATGTGCGCGTCGAGCCGCCCGGTGTCGCGATTGGAGAGCGCCGCCGCCTTCTTCACCAGCACCGTCGCGCGAATCATCGCTGGATGGGCGTGCATACCACTGATGGGATAGTTCTCGACGGCGCGCTGTGTCTGCACGCCATAGAGCGCCGAAGCTGGCACCGCTTTATCGCCGAGTGAGTCGTGCTCGATGCGCGCATCCTGTTGCTGTGAATCGCCGTTTGTCATCGCTCTGTATGCCTCCTGCCGTGGCTACGTTGCTCCGGCAATGTCGAGAAAATGGGGAAATACCGAGAGCCAGTCCTATCTTACCACGGCGGGGCAGGGCAAAGGATGGGCGCGGGCTTATCGCTGGCGAGAGGCTGACGTGGAGCGGGCCGCTCCATCGCTCGCCCACGCGGGATGCGTCCCACTCAGGATGGTATGTGCAACAAGGCTGGGGGCGTCGTAGGTGGGAACGTGGCCGCAGCCGGGCAGGGTGAGCCAGCGGGTCTGTGGCGGCAGTTCATCATGGAACCGGGCGAGACGCGGTAGCAACACGCGGTCGCGTCCGCCCCAGGCTACCGTCACAGGCGCCCCGATCTGGCGGCTGTCCGCAAAGCTCTCGCGTGTCGTAGCGCGGAAGGTCGGCTCGAAGCCAGGCGCGCGCACGAACGTCCGCACAGCCTCCAAGGCCGCGTTCTGCGGGAGGCTCCACGGGCGGCCAATCAGGTGCGCCAGGAACAGCGTGCGGCCAATGGGCGAGGCCAGGACGGTGGGCGCAACAGGAAGCAGTGTCCGCGCCAGCCAGCGCGAGACCCGAAACAATACGATGTCATAAAGTGGCGCTCGGCCACGCCATAGCCCCGCTGGCGAGAGCGCGATAACGGAGCGCGCCCGTCCCAGCTTCGCTAGCTCCAGCGCTGTCCACCCGCCGAGCGAATTGCCCGCCAGGTGCGCCGTCTCGATACCCAGCTCGTCCATAAAGCGCGCCAGCGCCCGCGCGAAGCCCGCGGCATCCGGTGGCGTGTCGTCGTTCAAGATAGGCGAGTCGCCATGCCCCGGCAGGTCCACGGCGATCACGTCATAGTGGGACGTCAGCATGGGCAACACTGGATCCCAGATGCGCAGGCTGCTGCCGATGCCATGAAGCAGCAGCAGCGGCTCACCCTGTCCGCTCCGCTCGTAGTGGATAGCGCCATTGGCGCCCATGCGCTCTCGCGTCAAATGCTCTATCGTGTTCTCGTTGGCAGACATGGGTGAACCCTCCTTCATCCTGCTCGACCGCAGGCTACTTCCGCGCCGCCATTCGTTCAGGCGCGTCACTGGGAGCGGCCTCCTGTGCGCGCTCGGCGTCGGCGCGAACAAGCAGCGGCATCCCAGCCCGCGCATCTCGGACGTTCGGTGTCCAACCAGTCGCCGCTTTGAAGCGGCTATTGGAGACGCGCTGGCTGCGACTCAATGACTCCGTGCCAGGCCCGCCAGCCAAATCCATCAGCCATGTTGGCAGCGGGCGCAACCGCTTGCGTCCCACAGCGGCAGCAATGGCGGCGGCGATCTCCGCGCGACGCAAGGGGTGGTCGTCCACGATGTCGTAGATGCCCGAGTCGCCCCGGTCGAGCGCTACCACCAGCGCGTTTGCGGCGTCGTCAACCCAGACGAGCGGCATGTATCCCTCCGGGCGTCCCGGCACAGGCACGAAGCCCAGGTGCGCAATACGAAGCTGATCCTGGGCTGAAGGCGCGTCTGGACTGTAGAGCGCGCCCATGCGTAGCGCGAGGCCACGGCGTCCGTCACCCGACGCGGCGAAGCGTGCAACCTCGGCCTCCGCATCGAGCGTGGTCGCTTCAATCGCGGTTGGCGCCGCTGGGGTGTTCTCCGCGTCGATCCACTCGTCGCCGCTCTCGGGATAGACGAGGGCAAAGCTGGGATAGACGAACGTCTTCACGGTCGGTGAGGCAAGCGCCGCCGTGACGAGCGCGTGTGTGCCATCGCGGCGGATGCGGTCGTTCTCCGCCCAGGCGGAAAGCCGCCAGGCGCGTGTCGATGGTGGGATCTTCGTCGCCAGATGGAGTACCGCATCGGCGTCCCGGAGAGCAGTTTGTAGCGAGACCAGGTCAAAGAGATCGGCGTCCACCGGCTCGGCTCCCAGCCGATGCAGCAGCGTGGCATTTTCGGACGAGCGGCTGAGGCCGCGAACGGTATGGCCAGCGGCGACGAGACGCCGGACGACGGGGCGCCCCAGGACGCCTGTAGCGCCAGTAACGAAAACCTTCATGTTGTCCTTCCCCACTTTCCTTCTTCCGCCTACGTCCAGGCCCCTCCGCTGGCTAACCGCGGAGGTGTTCCTGGAACCACGCGAGCGTTTTGTCGACGGCACGTTGATCCACACGCTTGCCGAGACCCGCCACGAGATCCGCGATAGTCTGCCCGCTGAGCGATCTGCGCCACGCCATCTCGGCGCGCAGCATGGTGGCGTTGATGGCGCAGGGCAGACGGTAGACCGCTGGATCGAGTCCAGCCGGGCCGCGCTGGCGAATCTCGCTACAGCGGAAGGCTGGGTCACGCCCTTCGATGGCGTCCACGACCTCCAGCATCGTGATCTCGGCGGCGGGCCGCGCGAGCCGATAGCCGCCTTTTGGGCCGGGGACCGACACCAGGATATTGGCGGCGGTCAGCGCCTGGAGGTGCTTGATGAGATAGCTTTCGGAGACCCCGTGGTACTCGGCGAGCGCCTTGCCCGCCAGCACCATGCCCGCGGGAATCACCGCCAGCAGCGCGGTGCAGTGCAGCGCCCACTCGACGCCATCGCTCAGCTTCATCTGCGCCCTCCCGACCAGCCCGCGACGTTTCACACTGTCAATGTCCATCGCTCACAACCAATGATAATATTTATCCAGGATAAATGCAATCCATGATTTGGGCGTATGAGCTTCTGCCTCTTCGATTGCGCAGCCGTCAACTGGCCTTTCCGCCAGTGTGTGCGGAGAGCGCGGCGTGGTACGATGCGATACAGGAGAAATTACGCACAAATAACTAGAGCAATGACTTGCACTACCCCTGAGAGGATACGCCCCTGATGATTGGACACGGAGGTATGCGCGGCGGTGGCGGCGGAGGTGGACGCTTCAATCGCATGTCGCGGTATCAGATGGAGGAGCCGACCCGTAAGGCAGATATGAAGACGGTGCGGCGGGTGGTGGCGGCGTTCAAGCCCTATCGCAAAGAGGTCGCCATCGTGCTGCTGGCGATTATGGTGGTCAGCGCGCTGGGCATCGTCAACCCGTATATGCTCAAATT
>JAICKD010000669.1 GCA_025928125.1 Ktedonobacterales bacterium | reverse complement strand
TCGGAGAAAGAGCAGCGCGAGGTGCTGGCCGACCTGGTCAATGGCAAGGTAGATATCGTCATTGGCACGCATCGGCTGCTGCAGAAGGATGTTGCCTTCGCGCAGCTTGGCCTGCTCGTCATCGACGAGGAGCAACGCTTTGGTGTGGCGCATAAGGAGCGGCTGAAGCAGATGCGCACGGAGGTAGACGTGCTGACGCTGACGGCGACGCCGATCCCGCGCACGCTCTACATGGCGCTCTCGAACGTCCGCGATATGAGCGTGATCGAGACGCCGCCACAGGAGCGGCTACCCATCCGCACCTTCATTCGCGAGTCGGACGAGGACCTGATTCGCGAGTCCATTCTGCGCGAGATCGACCGTGGTGGCCAGGTCTTCTTCGTCCACAATCGTGTGCGTGGCATCCAGGCGATTGCCGATAAGATTCGGCGGCTCGTGCCTGAGGCGAAGGTGGCGGTGGGCCACGGCCAGATGCCAGAGGACGCGCTGGAGCATGTCATGCTCGACTTCTCGGCGGGCGAGACGAACGTGCTGGTCTGCACCACGATCATCGAGAACGGGCTGGATATTCCCAACGCCAACACCATCATCGTCAACAACTCGGCGTTCTTCGGCCTCTCGCAGCTCTACCAGCTGCGTGGCCGCGTGGGCCGGGCGCAACAGCAGGCGTACGCCTACTTCCTCTACAACAAGGAGCAGAAGCTGACGCCAGTGGCCGAGAAGCGGCTGCGCGCGATCTTCGAGGCGACCGAGCTAGGCGCGGGCTTCCGCATCGCGATGAAAGACCTGGAGATTCGCGGCGCGGGCAACCTGCTGGGCGCGGAGCAGTCCGGCAACATGAACGCGGTCGGCTTCGACCTCTACTCGCGTATTCTGGCTGAGGAGATCGCGCGGATGCAGGGCGCGCGCAAAGAGGCGCCGGTCTTGCAGCCGGTCGTCAGCATCGAACTGCCGATTGGCGCGTTCATCCCGGATGACTACATCAACGACCGCGCGCTGAAGATGAGCTTCTACTCGCGGCTGGCGAACCTGACCGAGCCGGAGCAGGTCGAGGCGATGGAGACGGAGATGGTGGACCGCTTCGGCGTCCCGCCCGAACCAGTGGCGGCGCTGCTGGGCATCGTGCGGCTGAAGACCGAGGCGGCGGCGCTGGGCTACGAGTCGGTCAGCGCGCGCGGCAACGAGCTTATCTTCAAGGTGCGGCGCACGATCTCGCTCGACCGTGTCATGCTGACGAAGCGCTACGGGCGCGATGCGCACATGCAGCTGGGCGAGGTACGCCTCTCGCGTCACCGCTTCTCGGCGGAGCCGCTCGCCTGGCTAGAGCAGCTTCACGAACTGCTGCCGTTGATCGTGGGCGCGAAACGGGTAGCGACTTCGACAGCGTGAGCACGGATGAACAGGGCTGGCGGCTGAATCCGCGCCTACTACTCAGTCCAGATTGAAATGTGGTAGGAAGGAGGGTAGCAAGTGAGTTCGCTCCTGCAGGAGGAATTGCATGGCTACCTTCCAACTCCTAACCTTGACCGACGCCGAACGCGCCGATCTCTTGGCGTTTATCCATCGCGGCACAGCCAGCGCGCGGATGCTGACGCGCGCCCACATCCTGCTCCAAGCGGACGCGGGCTGGCGCGACGCGGAGATCATGGCCGCCTTCCACGTCAGCCGCGAGACGGTCAGCCGGGTGCGGGTGCGGGCGCGCTTTGCCGCCGAGGGGGCGACAGGGTGGCGGGCGTGCTGAGCGACAAGCGGCAGACCCATCGCCGCCGAGCGCTCACCGACGCGCAGGCGACCCATCTCATCGCCCTCGCCTGCACGGCGGCGCCCGCAGGCCACGCCCGCAGGCCACGCCCGCAGGCCACGCCCACTGGACGCTGCGCTTGCTCGCGGGCAAGGCGGTCGAACTCGGCTTTGTGGCAGGCATCTCGCCCGAAACCATCCGTTCCCTCCTCAAAAAACGCGCTCCAGCCCTGGCGCCACCAGGAGTGGTGTATCCCGGCGATGAGCGCGGAATATGTCTACCGCATGGAGGATCTCCTGGAGACCTATGCCACGCCGGATACCCCCGATACGCCGGACACCCCGTTGGTGTGTCTGGACGAGAAGCCGGTGACGCTGCACGCGGATCTCTACGCGGGTACGCCGCCGACGCCGGACCCGCCGACGCCGGACCCGCCGGAACGGGAGGGCCAGGGCCATCGGGAACGGCGCGATTACGCCTACGCCCGCCGCGGCTGCGCTAACCTGTTCGTGCTGGTCGCCCCCCAACAGGGCTGGCGCCACGTGGCTGGCTGTCACCGATCATCGGGCGGCAGTAGACTACGCTGAGCAGTTGCGTTATCTGGCCGCGGAGGCGTTTCCCGACGCGCCCCGTATCCGCCTGGTGCAAGATAATGTCAGCACCCACACGCTGGCCGCGCTCTACGCCACCTTCCCGCCCGCATGGGCGCGCCAGTTGGCCCGCCGCTTCGAGGTGCATCCCACCCCCAAGCACGCCAGTTGGCTCAATATGGCCGAGATCGAGATCAGCCTCGTCAGTCGCGGCTGTCTGGCGTGCGGGGTTCCGACCACCCAGGAGGTGGCCGCGCGGGTGGCCGCGCTCACCCGTGAGCGTAACGCCGCCCACGCCACCATCCAGTGGCG
>JAICKD010000857.1 GCA_025928125.1 Ktedonobacterales bacterium | reverse complement strand
TCGGCGAGGTCTACCTGCCGCTTGTTGATGTAGAGGTTCGAGACGTGGACGAGTTGCTGCGCCTGCTCGATGATGGCCTGCACGACCGCCGGGTGCGCGTGGCCGAGCACATTCGTCGCGATGCCCGCCACGAGGTCCAGGTAGACCTTGCCGTCGGCGTCCCAGACACGCACGCCCTCGCCGCGCTCCATCACCAAGTTGCGCTTGAACGTCCCCTGGTAATATTTGTGCTCTTTCTCGATCCACTCGCGCGAGGAATTGTCGCTCGTCTCAGCCTGCTTCATCGTCTCAGCCGTCGTCATCTGTCGCTCCCTCTTGCGTCGCTATTGGCGCCCGATGAACCCTCACCTCACCCTCTCCCACGAGGAGAGGGGCTTCTGCCGGTTCCCCTCGCCCTCTGGGAGAGGGGTCAGGGGTGAGGGCTCGCCTGCTAGCGCGTATACGTCGTGTTCTCTTCGATATAGCCGTGGGTCAGATCGCAGCCCCAGGCCGTCGCTTCGTGGTCGCCTGCGCCCAGATTGGCGCTCACCAGCACCTCGACGCCCGAGACGGCGGCTTTGGCGTCGGCTTGCGCATACTCAGTTGCGACGCCGCTGCGCACAATCGCCACGTCGCCCAGGCTGATCGAGATGCGGTCGGCGTCCATCTCGGCGCCGCTCGCGCCAAGCGCCGCCATCACGCGCCCCCAGTTGGGGTCGGCCCCGGCCACGGCGCACTGCCAGAGCGGCGAGCTGGTGATTGCCCGCGCCGCTTTGCGCGCGTCGTCATCGCTGGCGGCGCCCGTCACATGCACCTGCATCAGTCGTGTCGCGCCCTCGCCGTCGCGGGCGATCTCGCGCGCCAGATAGCGCGTGACATGGCGCAGCGCCGCCGTGAACGTCTCGGCTCCCGGCGCGCCCGCGCGCAACGGCTCGTTGCCTGCAGCGCCGTTGGCGAAGAGCAGCACCGTATCATTGGTGGACATGTCGCCGTCCACGCAGATCATGTTGAAGGAGTCGCGCACCGCCGCGCGTATCTGCTCCTGGAGCCAGGCATGGTCGGCGGCGACATTGCTAGTGAGATAGCAGAGCATCGTCGCCATGTTGGGATAGATCATGCCAGCGCCCTTGGTCGAGCCGCCCAGCCGCACGGTCTTGCCATCCACCTCGCACTCGACCGCGATCGTCTTGACGCGCGTGTCGGTGGTGATGATGCCCTGCGCGAAATCTGGCCCACCATCGCTGGCTACCTGCACGTCACGGATGCCCGCCGCGATCTTGTCCATCGGCAGTGGGCGCCCGATGATGCCCGTCGAGGAGACCATCACGCGCTGCGGGTCAATCCCCAGCTTCTGCGCCGCCAGCGCCGCCATCTCGCGGGCGTCGCGCATGCCACGCTCGCCATTGGCGCAGTTGGCGTTGCCGCTGTTCACCACAACCGCCTGCGCGCCGCCATCGGTCGCCGCCAGGTGTTCCTTGCAGAGGATGACCGTATGCGACGCGGTGCGGCTGGTCGTGAACGTGCCGACGGTGACACACGGCGTGTCGGCTACCAGCATGGCGAGGTCAGGCGTGCCATCAGCGGACTTCACGCCACACGAGACGCTGCCGGCGCGGAAGCCCGGCGCGGCGGTGACGCCGCCCTCCACCAGGCGCATCCCGTGCGGC
>JAICKD010000802.1 GCA_025928125.1 Ktedonobacterales bacterium | reverse complement strand
TAACCAGACGGACTATCTCGAACTGGACTTCCAGCCATCGTTGCGCGCCTTCACCGCACAGCGCGCTGAACTGCTGGCCATCCTGGAACCATTGCCGCCTGAGGGCTGGTCACGGGCGGCGACCGTGACGGGGGCGGGCAAACCCCTGGAACGAACCGTGCTGTTCTATGCGGAGTGGCTGGCACGCCATGAACGGCCACACCTCAAGCAGATCGAGCGCATCGCCAACACGCTGCGCCAGTAGCGCAGCCGGAACTCCGGCTCCCATCGCCTGCTGAGAGAGGGGCCGGGGGTAAGGGTTCGGCGCAGCGCTCAGCCGCGTGACAGCCACCAAACGATCAGGATGATGGCGGAGACAAGAACCAGCGCGACGATAGCGATAATGATGGTTGGGCTGAGGAACGCGCCCGTCGTCGCGCCGAGCGCCGCCTGAATAATTTGCCACTGGATAACGGCGAAGAGCGCGGCCATCAACGCATTCACCACCGTCAGCACCGTGCGCCCGCGCCGATACTGGCGCGCCGCGTTCTCTGCGGTGATGACGACGGGATAGTTGAAAATCCACGGATAGCGCGCAAGCGCCGAGAAGCCCACGGTGAGCAGCAGCAGCAGCGCGGGAAGCAACAGAATCGTGGCCTTCGAGCCATAGGCGTTGGGCTTGCCATCGATGCCGAAATGAGTCGGGATGATCGCGGGCAGCGTCGGCCACCAGTACACCGTCAGCCCCAGCAGCGCCAGTAGTCCAATCGTCGTCACGAGCAGGCAGACAACCTCCACTGGCGAGCGTGGCGGGCGGATGCGCGGACGGCGCTCTGGCCGACCATCCCACCAGGGCTGCTGCGTTGCCTGCTCATTCATGCGTCCACCACTCCCGCCCACATAACCACTACGCGACCACTACGCGACCACTACGCGCCTCCGTGCTGCGCATGGCGATAGTATAGCAGCCAATCAGAGAGCGTGCGTCGCTAAGTACTCGTGCGCGATGCGGATGATCGCGGCGAGGCTCATCTCCACATCGGCGTCGGTGGTGCTCCAGTTCGAGAGGCTGATGCGCATGGCTGTCTGCCCATGCCAGACGGTGACGCCCGCCCAGCACGTGCCGTCCTGCTGGATGGCGGCGATGACACGTCGCGTTGTGGCGTCGTCGCCGAATGATACCAGCGCTTGATTCAAGACCACCTCGTTGAGGATTGGATAGCCCGCCTGCGCCAGTCCCTCGGCGAAGCGGCGCGCATGGCGGCAGGTGCGCTCCACCAGCTCGGCCACGCCGCTGCGTCCCAGCGAGCGTAGCGCCGCCCAGACCTCGACGCCGCGCGCCCGTCGCGAGAGTTCCGGCGCGAGGTCAAGCGTGGTGTTGGTAGGCGCGGTGGGCAGATATGCCGCCGAGACAGCCATCGCCGCGCGCAATGCCTGCGCGTCGCGCACGAAGGCCAGCCCACTGTCGTACGGGGTATTGAGATATTTGTGCGCGTCGGTAGCCCAGGAGTCGGCGTCAGCGAAGCCAGCCATAAGGTGCGCGTAGCGAGGCGAGGCGGCGGCCCACAGGCCGAACGCGCCGTCTACGTGGACCCAGGCGCCAGCAGCCTTCGCGCTCGGCACAATCTCCTGAGCAGGATCGAATGCGCCCGTGTTGACGTTGCCCGCCTGCACGCAGACAATCGTCGGGCCACTGATTTCCGGGAGCAAATCGGCGCGCATGCGCCCCTGATCGTCCACCGGCACACGCACGACGCGATTGCGCCCGAAGCCCGCCAGCCCCAGCGCCTTGAGCAGCGATGGATGCCCCTCCGCGCCGACGATCACCGTGATGGGTGGCGCGCCGAACATGCCGTCGGCCTCCACATCCCATCCAGCTGCGTGGAGCAGGGCATGCCGCGCGGCGACCAGGCAGCTAAAGTTCGCCATCGTCGCGCCCGTCACGAAG
>JAICKD010000884.1 GCA_025928125.1 Ktedonobacterales bacterium | reverse complement strand
CGCGCCGACGCGGTGTCTACCTCCTGATCGAAGGCGACGACATCAACGTGCGGCCCTTTGGCGAGCGCCGAGGGCGCGCCACCAACCAACGCCACCGCTAGCGCCACGGCACAGACGCCGAGCACTGTCAGGGACAGTGCGATGCCAGAAACGGCCCATCCGCTTCGCGCAGGGAAGGATGCCACGCGCATGAAAAGCCTCCTTACCCGAAAATCAGCCGCCCTACCTTCGTCGCCACATGCCACGTCTTAGCTCTGCCGATGGCGCTAGCCTGACTATAGACCTACCGCTACATGCCGTCAAGCGCCGAAACATCTGGCACTGCACTGCACGCGCCAGGGCCAGTTACACGCCAAGTGTAGCCAGGATCATATCGCGCGCTTAAAGCGGCTGAAGTCAGCGATGATCCGCTCGGCGATAGCGCGGCTCTGGTGAAACCCCGGGCGAATCTGGACGGTATAGGGCTTGCTCGACCCAACACCGCTATTGGCCAGCGTGATGCCGCTGAAAGTATCAGACGCCGTGATCGTCACCGTGCTCAGGGAATCGTAGGGATGCTCCGAGAGGCGCGCGGAGTTGAAGAAGGTGATATAGCCCTCCGGCAGGGTGACGATGGTGTCTGGATAGCGTAACCGGCGACGCATGAAAAGCAGGTTCGGCACGCCAATCCCAAACAGGAGCACGCTGGCGATGAAGAGGGGATAGAGATTGCCAATCGCGAGCGCGAGCAGGACGCCACCTGCCGCAACCGTCACCAGAATGATCGCCGAATAGATGAAACGCGCGGGCAGACTCGCCCGGAAGACCGTGCCATCGGGCGGGGTTATCCCACGAAGCGCCCGCGCCATCACCAGCGTGGAGCTGCGCGGCAGACGCCCGCCGGGCAGCGCGCCGAATGACGCTGCCGGATGCGCGCCTGCCTGATTGAGCGCATCGGCCAGGCTCAAGACGCCAAGCAAGAGGTTCCCACGGAGGTCGCTTCGCGGAGACTGGCGCAACTCTGGCGGAGGCTGGCGGGTCGTGCGAATCACGGCGATGAGGACCGGCTTGCCAGCTTTCAGCGCGTGCTGATATTCGTTCCTGACGGCTGCCGACCGGAGCGCGGCTGGCGAGAGCGCGACGACCAGTGCGGCGCATTGATCTATCGCCTGGCCCACCTGCGCCGACCACTCCTGCCCAGCCCGCAGATTGCTGCGGTCCACCCAGACATTGTATCCCGCCTGCTGCAAGCTCAACTCGAGCCGGTCGATGACGCTGGCGTCCTTCCGCGAGTAGCTGATAAAGAGCAACGGAGCCGCCGTGACTGTGGGCGCCTGGCCCGGTTCACCAGAGAGATAGCGCGCGACGTATGCCTGATAGTGCGCGAGCGCCTGCTGTCCCAGAATGCCTTCGCCCGGAAACGCGCTCAACGTCATCTCCACGAACGGTCGCCCGTTTCTGGGGTCCACCTTCAGATGGATGTCACTCGTGCGCGCCTGCGCAATCGGGGCATCGGTGGTTGCGTCG
>JAICKD010000118.1 GCA_025928125.1 Ktedonobacterales bacterium | reverse complement strand
GGCGACTTCCGAGCGGCGCGGGTAATCTCGTCGGCGCGGCGTGACGGACGCGGCGCTGGTATCGCGATCACCACGCGCGCGAGCCGTCGGCTTGTCAGCACGCCTGAGCATATTCACTTCGCGGGCTATCGCCTTGGGACGACACCGCAACTGTATTTCACATACCTGATGCATAAACGTGGCGTTGGGTATCGGCTTGGCACATCACAGGTTTACACGAAAAGCCAGGAAAAACCGGTAGTTGGATTCATGCTTCGTGCGCGGCAGGAACATGCTGATGCCATCTGGATCGTCTCCACCCACGAGAGTGAGAATGAAGCGCGCTTCGAAGAGTACATTCTCTCCTTGAAATATGGTATTCCGACCATTCCATTCGTGGCACGCAAGGGTGGCTCAGTGAATGGGCTTGTCCATGATGAGCGCTACATTCAGCGCATATTTTCATCCTTCGATACCACAACAAGCGCCCGTCGACTGTTAGAGTATGTGAGACTTTCCATCAAACATCCACATTTCCGCCCCAGATCGTGTAGCTCGAATCGCCATCATGTTGTTATTACCCTGTGTGGCGACCGGCGAGGAGCCACGCCGATGCACCGTATCTCGCTGGTTGGCAATGATGTCGCGGCGAGGAACGTGCTCGAAATGGCTGGTCTGAGTGTTCGTGCGTCGGGGCATGGCGAGGCCAGCTGGCGTCACGAGACGGCGAACGCAAGCATGGCGAGCATACAGAAGACCGCCGAGCATATCAGCGGCCTGCTCGATGTCGATATTATCCGCCACGCGCGGCTCGGAAAGAACGATGGCGAACGTCCCGGAAGCAACTCACTGCCATTCACCCCGGCAGCCTCGGTTCGGCCAGGAATGGTCATGTTCGACGCGGACGGCGGCTATGATCTCGTGGAATCCGTTGAAACGGTGCCGCTCGATAAGCCTGTCTACGACCTGAACATTGAGAACACCCACAATTTCATCGCCAATGGCATCGTTACCCATAATTCCATTTATGGGTGGCGCGGGGCGAATCCCGAAGTGGTGCGCGACTTCCAGCGCGACTTTCCCACCATGCGTGTGATCGTCCTCGAACAGAACTATCGCTCGACCCAGAACATCCTCGATGCGGCGCAGGGCGTCGTGAAGCGCAATGTCAGCCGCCAGGAGAAGCAGCTCTGGACCGAGCGCGGCGGCGGCGACAAGATCACCGTACACGAGGCGTATAACGAAGAGGATGAGGCGGCGTTCGTCGTCAACGAGATTCGGCGGCTGGTGGCGCGCGGCGTCTGCACATTGCGTGATTGCGCCGTCATGTACCGCACGAACGCCCAGTCCCGCGCCCTGGAAGAGCAGTTCATCCGCAGCGGACTGCGCTACGTCGTCGTCGGGAGCAAGAAATTCTACGAGCGCAGAGAGGTCAAAGACATGCTGGCGTATCTGCGCCTGCTGCTCAATCCCGCGGATACCGCCTCGCTTCAGCGCATCATCAATGTCCCGGCGCGCAAGATCGGGCCAAAGACCCTGAACGAGTTGCTACTCTGGGCCGAACAGCAGGGGCTCTCGCCGCTCGATGCCCTGCGCGGCGTCGAGGAGCATCCCACCCTGACGACTGGCAGCAAACGCGCCCTGACGGGCTTCGCCTCGCTCATAGACCGTCTGCGCGTGATGGCGCATGAGCGTCCGTTGCCAGAGGTGATCGACCAGATCGTCTTGCAGACCGGCTACGCGCAAGATTTACGTGATGGCACCGACGAGGGCGAAGACCGCTGGAACAACGTCCAGGAGCTACGCCGCGTCGCCAGCGATTTTGAGGAGATGGATCCGGAGACCGCGCTGCCGCTTTTCCTGGAAAATGTGGCCCTCGTGGGGGGGTCAGACACTGTGCAAACAGGTGAAAACGGCTCGCTGGCCACTGAGGAGCAGCGGCAGGACGCCGTCACGCTGATAACGCTGCATGCCGCGAAGGGGCTGGAGTTTCCGGTCGTCTTTGTCGTCGGATTGGAAGAAGGCATTTTGCCGCATGCGCGCTCGATGGAGAGCCAGCGCGAACTGGAAGAGGAGCGGCGGCTGGCCTACGTCGGCATTACACGGGCGATGCATCAGCTGTATCTCCTGCGCGCGTTCAGGCGCTCATTTTTCGGCGGCAACGCATTGATGCAGGAGCCGTCGCGCTTCCTCGAAGAGATCCCACGCGAGCTGGTCAATTTCTCGCGTCAGCACGCCGCGGGAGGTGGGCGAAGCGCCGGACGTGGCGCGGCCAATGGACGTGAATCATCGTCGCCAACGGCAGCTTCGCCAGCGCCTTCCACGTTCGGCCAGTCGAAGCCCGCGCGCTCGGCCATCCCCGCCCCATCAGCGGATATGGGCGACCAGCCTGGTGATGCGCCCGCCCAGCAGCTTCAGGAGGGTGACCGCGTTATCCACCGCCTCTTCGGGCGCGGACTGGTGCTCACCATGACCGACGACAATGGCGTGCAGACCGCCGAGGTGTTGTTCGATCAGGTGGGCAAAAAGACCCTTGACCTCAATTTCGCGCATCTGGAAAAGATATAGCGCGCGTCGATGAGACTTTCAAGCGAATGGGCGCATGTTCCCACTGCAACGCGGTATCGTATGCATGCAAACGAGCGGAAGAACACGGTACGCCTCATGGTGGAATTGGGGTCGGCTGGATGCAATGTGGGGCGTCATCGACGTTCAGCGATGGAGATGCCTGGGTAATGCCTGGATGAGGAATGAGTGAGGCCACCGCTGAGCTTGAATCAAGCGGGTTCAGCGTTGCGAGCAAGGTCTGATGATATATATCAGCCTGCCGATGCCATGTTGCCAGCGGCTTCTAGTACCTGAGCGAAGGAAGCCTGGCCAGGGTAGTGTGAATGCAACATTTTCGCGAAGCGTTTCCACTTGTTGGTACACAAGCTATGTTTGGCGCCTTGTATGGACATGGCGGCCGCTGCTCTAGCTCGTGTAGGGGACGCGCGGCGGGTAATTCTGGGGCCAGGGCTTTCCGCCAACCTGGAAAGTAGAGGCCGGAGGCACAACCACATCTCACAAGAATCGCGCCATTCACCGCGACCATAGTAATTGAGGCTGTCGCGCGACGGTTCTTGAAATGCGATCCGCCATCCGGTTGTGTTTCGAGCAGGAATGGTTGTGTAAGAGTGTAATTTGACTGTTGACACACACGTATAATCTATGTTATGATTCCATTGCTCGTGAAGTCCATTCACGGAGCGCGCGGCGACAATGGAGTGAATTCGCCATTGCGTTGCGTCTTGATGGAATGGTAGCAGGCGAGCTAATCGGCTCACGAAGTCGTTTATCTATTCCTCGTCGCCATTTCTGTTTACCAATATGCGCCCGTGAAGGCGAAGCCCACGCCTTCTGACACCTTTGGACTCCAGAGGGCTTGCGCAGGAGGTGCAAGTCTCTTATTGCATCACACGTGCAATAAATAGGTGTTTAAGGAGATTCAGCGGTATGCCACCCGATGCAGCAGCAGTGCGACTGGGCCAGCGTCTGCGCAAGGCACGACTCGCGCGCAACTTGACTCAGTCGGAAGTCGCACAGCAACGTTTCAGCGTTTCGTATATTTCGGCGGTCGAGCGGGGCCAGATCAGGCCCAGTCTTGGCGCGCTCGAAAAGCTCTCCGAGCGTCTGCGCGTCCCCTTATCCGACCTGTTGCGTGACGATGGCGACATCGACATTCCACACACAGCGCCAGTAGAACGAAGTGCAGCGACAGAAGAACGCGATGAGATGGACGCACGGCTCCTGTACGCCCGGATTCTCGCGCGCCAGGGACAATCACAGGATGCGCTCGAATCGCTGCAGAGCCTGCCGACCTCTCGGCTCACGCCACTTCAGCATGCGGAGATGCTCTGGCGCAAGGCATACTGCTACCTCGAGTTGCGGCGTCCCGAAGATGCGCGGAGCGCCATCCTCGAAGCGATCCCCTTGGCCGAAAAGGCAAACAACCAGGAGCTAGTCGAGCGGCTCCGCCTGGAACTTGGAAATGCATTCGGCCTTATGCATAAGTACCAGTTGGCGCTGGACGCCTACAAGAACTGCAAAGAAGCGATCGATCGCGGCGTGATCGAGGATCCCGTGTTCCGCTTTGTCGTTCTCTACAATATCGGGAGCCAGTACCGGTCCCTCGGTGACTTCGCGACGGCAATTGACATTCTCAAGCAGGCGGCTGAGACGGGTGAAAGTGTTGTCAACCCCTCACGGCTGGGCGCGCTCTACGCCACACTCTGCGATTCGTATCTTGCTGCGCGCGACTTCCCACGGGCCAGGCTCGCGGCGACCCAAAGTATGGAAAGCTACAAAGTAGCCGACAACATACGGATTATGGGCGAGGTGCATAATCGGCTTGGCAGCTCCTTCGCACAGTCCGGGCAACTGGATGAGGCCCTCGAAAATCTTGAGGACGCCTATCAGATTGCTGAGCAGGAGGAGAATGCGCGGGGACTTGCCGAAGCTGAACGCGGTCTGGCGGCGGTCTATGTCCAGCAGAAACGTATCGAGGAAGCGGCGACGGCGGCGACCCACGCCCTGGCGCTCTCGCATGAGCTGGATGACGCCGTGGACTTGGCCGAATCATTGCTGATGATGGCGGATGTAGAGGAGGCGCAGGAAGATTTTACGGCGGCTGAGAAAAACTTCAAGCAGGCGACAGACTTGCTCGACAGCACCGATGCTATCCAGGCCAGAAGCGACGCCTATGCGCGCTACAGTGAGTTCCTCGAGCGGCGCGGTCAGGGTGACAAAGCATTGAAACTGCTCAGAAAAGCCTGGCAGCTCAGTGGCCATTCCCCGGTGATCGCCGGATAGCGTCTCAGACGATCTCAGATGCCTCTCGTCGTTTGATGCGCGCGATATCGGCGTCTGTCCTTCAAGCCCCACTCCTGTCATGGGAAGGGGGCTTGCATGTTTTGGAGCCGCTGCGACGGCTACGGATCAGATTAGGCGATATCTCGCCATCCGATGCTGTCCCGCAGCCAGACAACGCTCCCATTTCCCCGACGCGGTACCCATTGGCGCGGTACACTGAGCAACAGACAATTGAGGCATATGCTGAAAAGTAGGCGCTGCTTGCGCGTCTCTACCCAAGACTGGTATCATGCTCGCTCGGAGACACCCATACACAGGCGGGATGTTGCGGATTGAGGCTTGAGGCTCGCCAGTCTCTCATGGGCGCAGAAGGCTGCGTCGATCTCCAGTTCGGTTGCAAGACAAGGAGTGGTACATGCGTCTGGATGAGGCTTCGCGTAGTGGCCAGCAGACGGAGTCGCCATCGGCGTTGCCCCCCGGCGCAACCTGGCAGGCGCGTCGCGCGGGACTCTTCTCTGCCGCGCGGTTGGCGCTGTTGCGGGCGGCGCATACACGCTGGCTGCTGCTCGTGGTGGCGCTTGGCATCCTCGTGGCCGACGTTCTTATCTGCACCGTGCCGCTCTACAATACCCTCGTCTCAGACGTTCAGCTGCAAAATACGCTTGCCTCTGCCGACTCGTTGCAGCGCAACATGCAAATAAGCATCCGTAGCGACACGATCAGCCAGCAACTCAACCAGCAACTCGACCTGTCGGTCCAGAATGAGGCGAAGGGCTATCTCACGCCGTTCAGCACGCCGCATCCCACTCTCTATCTTTCGAGTGGCCTGATGAATTTGAAGCAGGCAGGCTCCCATAGATTTGGCACTGTTGGCAACATGGCCGAGGCGCGGATGCTGGCATTCGACTACCCCACGATAAGCCCGTATGTGCATTTCGTGGCGGGCGGCCCGCCAGAGACCGCGTCCGCTGGCCAGCCCATTCAAGTGATCGTCACCAAGGAGATGGCGGACGAATGGCATCTTACGGTCGGGCAGACGGTGACCGTCGCCGCGCTGGGCGACTCATCGGTCATTCGCACCGGAGCCATCACTGGCATCTTCGAGCCAATCAACGCCACTGATCCCTTCTGGAACGGTCTGAGCCTTGCCGCTGAGCGCGGCGATAGCGCGCCAACCGTCTACCCAATCCTCACGACGAACGATAGCTTTTTCCAGGCATTCAACGCCTTCACCGGCGCCGGGATGACGCAGAACTGGATCTACTACGCCGATCTCAATAAAATCACCACCAGCAACATGGATGCTATCGTCAACAATGTGATCTCTTTTCGCACGTACCTAACCTCCGATATCCAGGGGACCACCAGTGTCGCCAATGTCGTGACGCTGGGCGGACTTGACCAGATTATCCAGAGCGTCGAGCAGCAGTTGAGCCTGATTGCGCTGCCGCTCTACGTCATCGCCGCGCAGATCGTTGGCCTGGCGCTGCTCTTCGTCGCCGCGATGGCGGGGCTGCTGATCGAATACCAGAGCCAGGAGATCGCGACGCTCAAGAGCCGCGGCACCAGCGGCGTGCAGTTGCTCGGCATCTTTGGCACCCAGAGTGCGCTGCTTGGCCTGCTGGCGGTGATCGCCGGGCCGTTTCTGGCGGTGGCGCTGGCGCTGGCGCTCATTCACTATTTCCTTCCCGGCGTCACTTCGTCTGGCACGTCCTACATCACCAATGTTGCCTCCCCGCAGCTTGTCATCCTGCCTGCCATCATTGGTGGCGTGCTCGGCGTCGCGGTTGTCACCTTCTCGGCGTGGCAGGCGGCGCGGCTGGATGTGCTGGCGTTCCGCCGCGAGATGGCGCGGCCCTCGCGTAAACCCTTCTGGCGCCGCGCCTACCTCGATGTTGGTCTCGCGCTGCTCTGCCTCGTCGGCTATCTCGAACTGGGCCAGTTTGGCGGCACCGAGACACGGCTGGTACTCGGCAGTCAGGGCAATAGCCCCCTCTTACTCATTACGCCAGCGCTGCTCCTGCTCTCCGGCGGACTGCTGCTCTTGCGGCTGTTTCCGCTGGCCGCCGGCCTCGGCGCTCGTATCGCGGGTCGCGGGCGAGGCATTATCTCGATGCTTGCCTTTGCGCAGATCGAGCGCACGCCCGCTCGCTACTCGCGGATGACGCTGCTGCTGGTACTGGCTGTTGGCTTGGGGATATTCGCCCTCACCTTCGACGCCTCGCTGAAGCAGAATGTCCACGACCGTACGACCTATGCGGCGGGCGCGGATGTTCGCCTGATGCTCAACCCGCAGATCAATAGAAAAGACACGGGATCGTACATCTCGCATCTCAAGACGATGCCTGGCGTCACCAACGCGACGGCGCTCTATCGCACCAATAGCAGCATGTCGCCAAATGTTGGCAATCTCGCGGTCGATATGCTGGGGGTTGACTCGACGACATTCGCGAGTGTCGCCAACCCGGTCTCATGGCGCTCCGACTACGCCTCGCAATCGCTGCCCGCGCTGATGTCGCAGTTGCAGGCGCACCGGGGCGGCGCGCCATCGTATACCTGGGCCATCGTGAGTGATACGCTGGCCCAGCAGTTGCGGCTGAAGGTCGGCTCGCACTTCCAGCTTGGAATTTCTGATATCCCATTCAGCACGATACCATTCACTGCCGGGGCAATCGTGCATGACTTCCCGACGCTCTATCCCAATGGCGCTCCGGGGGGCTTCATCGTGCTCGATTTGAACGATCTGGAGTCCGTCATCACCGCGAATGCGGAGCCGAGCGCGCTGATCGGCCCGAATGAGTTCTGGCTGCGCACCACCAGCAACGCGACCCAGCATACCGCCCTGATGCACGAGCTCGACCGCCAGAGCAACGATCTCTCGATCAACTCGCTTGATAGCCTGCGCGAGGACCTGCGCCTGGCGGAGTCCAACCCGACCAATGGCGGTATGAGTGGCCTGTTGCTGATCGGCGCGTTCACGGCGGTGCTGCTGGCCGTTCTGGGCAGTCTGGCGCAGGCGGTGATGTCGGCGCGCCAGCGCACCACCCAGTTTGCCATCTTCCGCACACTCGGTATGGC
>JAICKD010000658.1 GCA_025928125.1 Ktedonobacterales bacterium | reverse complement strand
CGAGGGAGCAGGGAGCGCGCAATAGCTGTTGCCTTTCTATTCTATTGTACCGTGTTGTGAGTGGATGCGGATAGCGCCTGGGTGGGCTGTGTCGCCAGATGCGAAGGCGCCGCCTGGATGCTCCAGATGCGCGTCTTCCACCAGAAGATGACCAGGCCCACGAGCGCGAAGCCGACGAACCACGCCAGCGCTATGAGGACGCCATCGCCGGGGACGCCGTGGCCGAATCCGCCACTGACAGCCACCTGCATCGGCCCAAAGGTTGGAAACGCGGCCAGGAAATCTTTGTTCGCCAGTGGATTCTCGACGGGCGCCTGCAACAAGGTATCCATCAGGCTCACCATGATAATGATGAAGAATCCCGCCAACTCGCTGGAAATCAGCACGCCCAGCAGCAGGCCCAGCGCCCCATAGATCAGCGTGTCCAGCAGATAGCCGAGCCAGATCGCGCCGAACCCGGCGGAGTGCCAGAAGACGAGCAGCACCAGCGTCGCATAGAGTGAGACGAGCGCCGCGACGACCACGATGGCCGTCGTTTTGGCGGCGATGGCCACCGGTCGCGGCAGCCCCGCCAGCACCAGCCGCCGGTCGAAGTCGGCGTTGCGCCGCGCCGCGGTGAAGATCATGAAGGCCACGATCAGCGTGATGGCGTTGAACCCCGATGTCAGGACAGTCAGGTTGTGGCCGTTGACCTGGAGAAAGGCGCCGGTACTCTGTAACTTGAACGCCACCGGATCATTGGGAATGAGTGAGCCAAAGAGCCAGTCCCATATCGGCACGAAGATGAGCAAAAGGCCGAGCGCAAAGCGGTTGCGCGCCTGCTCGATCAACGCGAAACGCGCGGCGGTGAGGAAACGCTTCCAGGATGACATGGCTAGACCCCCCTCATCTCGCGCTGTGAGTCAGTGTGATCGACCGGCAGTTGCGTCAGTTGGCCGTTTTCCAGTTGGTAGAGCGCGTCGAAGCGCTGCTGATCGAAGAGCAGGTGCGAGATGACCAGCACCGCGCGGCCCTGGCTGCGAAGCTCCTCGGCCAGCTCCCAGAAGTGGAGATAGGTCTCCCAGTCGAAGCCCTGGTACGGCTCGTCGAGCAGCAGCACGTCTGGCTGGTGCATCAGCGCAAGCGTGAGGTTGACCTTCTGTTTCGTGCCACCGGAGAGCGCGCCAACCGGCATCGTCCGGTACCGCTGGTAGCCCAGGCTGGCGATCAACGACTCGGCGTACGAGAGACTGGTGAGATTGTAGGCGGCGCCGAAGTAGGCGAGATGCTGGTTCACCGTCAGCGTCTCGTTCAGCAGCGCCGCCTGCGGGCAGTAGCCCAGCGCGCCGCTCCGGGTGATCGTGCCATGCTGGGGACGAAGCTCGCCCGCGAGGATGCGCAGCAAGGTGGACTTACCCGCGCCGTTCTCGCCGACGATGCCCACCAGCGTACCCGGCGCGACCGCCAGCGTGACGCCGCGCAGAATTTTGTGCCGACCGAACGAGCGGGCAATCTGTTCGGCGCGTAACAGCGGTTCAGACATACATACTCTCTCCTGTTGTGAAGGGCGTAGAGTCGTTCGATGCATGGGAATCGTGAAATAGCGTGTCGCGCTTGCAAATTGACTGACCGGTCAGTCATAATAGTACATCGTATTGCGATAGGCGTCAACCCTATAATCTGGTGATGCGGGTGCAATAGCGTGGGCGCAGCGAAAAGTAGGCATGATATGCGGATATTTGTTGTTGGGGCGACCGGCGTGTTAGGGCGACATACGCTGCCGCGGCTGGTGGAGCGCGGCCATAGTGTTGTCGCGGTGGCGCGGCATCCTGAGGATGTTGCGCGGCTGCGGCGGCTGGGCTTCGACGCCCACCGCAGCGATATTCTGGATGCGGAGAGCCTGCGCGAGCCGTTGCGAGGCTGCGAGGTCGCGCTGCATCTGGCGACGGCGATTCCCAGACGCCCCGGAATGGGCTGGGATCTCAACGACCGCATCCGCCGCGAGGGTACGCGCAATCTGCTGGCGGCGGCCCAGGAGCAGGGCGTGCGCCGCTACGTGCAGCAAAGTATCACGCTGCTCTACGGCGATGGCGGCGATCAGCTGGTGAGCGAGGAGCATTCCCTGGCGCCCTATCCGCGGATTGCCTCGGCCTTCGAGATGGAGGAGATGGTGCGCGCGTCGTCGCTGGAGTGGGTGATGCTGCGTGGTGGGTCATTTTACGGGCCGGGGACTGGCCGCGAGGATGTCTGGTATCGCCAGGCGGAAGAGGAGACGCTCGTTATGCCGGGTGATGGGTCGGCGCTGCTCTCGTTGATTCGGGTCGAGGATATGGCGCGGGCAGTGGTGTTGGCGGCGGAGGCTGCGCCAGCGGGCGCCATCTACAATGTGGTGGACGATGTACCGGTGAGCTATAGGGAATTGTATAACTATGTGGCCGCATGGAAGATGCTGCCAGAGCCGCCTGCCGGTGGCCCACCAGCCACCTCGCTCGGCTGCTCCAACGCGGCCATCCGGCGCGCGCTCGGCTGGGAGCCAGCGTGGCCATCCTACCGCTCTGGCCTGGCGCAGTAAGCATGTGAAACGTCGATTCTGCGCCAGATACCAGAGCAATACATTGGGCTAGATGCTCTTGGGCGAGTGGTGGTGTACCCACTCAGGCACATCGCCCGACTCTCGGCTGTCTTT
>JAICKD010000513.1 GCA_025928125.1 Ktedonobacterales bacterium | reverse complement strand
GACATGCTCCCCATTAGGAGAAAGCAGTGTCGTGCGGCGCCATATTCTGGCTCACCGTGATGAGATGGACCTTATGCCGGGATCAAGATCGTCCCGGCGCATCCAGCATAGAACGCGCTATTGCGTCGGCGCAAGAGGACAGCGCGAATCCATGGCGGCAGGTGGCGGGCATAGGGACTATCAGGCCGCAGGTGACGTGACCGCGCGGCGCGGCGCGGGCGCGAGCGTGTAGGCTAGCGTGACCAGCGGGACGATCACAAACGGCGCCTGGAACGCGATGGGGCTCTCCACGCTCAGCAGAATCCAGATCATGACGAAGAAACCCACCAGCGCCAGCAGGCCCGCGACCACCACCGCGATGAGCCAGGCGTAGCGCTGCTCCAGCCCGGCGCCTATGATGCCCAGCACGCCATCCACCGCCGTCAGCGGCAGCGAGAGCATCCCCGCCACCCCCAGAATCGTGACGACCAGCGTCAGCGTGGATGGATTGACGGGCTGCCCGTTCGAGTCGTAGGTGATGCCCTGCGTGATGGTCAACACCTGCGCAACCATCGCCGCAACTACTGTGACAAGCGTGACAAGCGATACGATCTGGAGCGCGCGCTTCATAGCTTAGCCTCCTGTTCGTTTCCTGTCTGGCTCCCCCTCTCCCGCGGGAGAGGGGGTTGGGGGTGAGGTCAAGGTGAGGTCGTCACTTGACGCCACGAATGAAGCGGACGGTGACGGTGCCAAGCACGCAGAAGATGACGAACCAGACAAAGAGCAGCGTATAGCCGAACTGCTGGGTTACCAGGGCTGCGCCTAGTGCGATGAACCAGGCGCCCAGCACTGTCGCGATCACCTGGGATAGCGTCAAGCCGATGTTCCAGACGCCCATGTCGCGGGCATACGTGTTCTCGTCAGGCAGCACGTCGGCTACCAACGCCCAGTCCACGCTGACGTACGCGCCATAGCCCAAGCCGAAGATGGCGGCCCCAACGTAGGCGAGCAACAGCAGGTTTCCAGGGACGAGATACGGCGCGAAGACGAACATCGCACCCACTACCGCCATGAACGTACCCGAGACGTACACCATAGTCTTGCGCCCAAAGCGGTCGGATGCGTGACCAGCCACGAGCGTGCTCAGCAGCGCTGTTAGGGTCACCAGCACGAAGAAGATCGTGGTTGCGGCAACTGGCTCCGGAGCGCGCACGACATAAAACATGTAGTTGAACATGAAGAACTGCACGATGTAGATGCCCATCATCACCAGCGTGCGCGTCAGCACCACCCAGGAGAAATCGGGATTGCGCCGCGGACTGAAATGAAAAGCCCGCGCGGCGCCGATGCCAGCGATTACGACCGCGATCAACTGCACTACGCCGAGCGCGTCCGCGTTCAGCCCCGGCCCCACGCCCGCGTTCAGCGCCACGAGTAGGATCGTCGCCACGACTCCAGTGATGAGCACTGTGAGTATGAGATCGCGCCAGGTACGCTTCTCACCTGCTCGCTGCTCAACCATTAATTGCGTCCGATGCCAGGGCCGTTCACGTACGGTGATCACCGTCAGAATCGCCATGAGCACGACCACCCCGGCCACCAACATATAGGCCAGCGCAATGCCGCCCGAGAAAGCGGCGTAGCTCTGCTCTCCACGCGCCAGTCGGCCGTTATCGAAGCCACAGAGCGCGGGCGCGACGAAGCCGCCAATCTGCCCAAGAAAGAGTGCAATGCCCATGATGCCTGAAGCAGTGCCGCGCTGCTCCGCCGGAACCAGGTCGGGCAGGAGCGCGTGGAACGGCGCGGCGGCGGCGTTGTTGGCCGCCTGAGTGATCATCAGGCCTACCATCAGCGCGACGAGGCTTAGCGAGAGAGTCTGGCCGCTGTGCTCGTGGAGGAAGAGGTTGGGTACGAAGGCCATCACCGCCAGCCCGAGCACATTCGCCAGCGCGCCAAAGAAAATGTAGGGCCGACGTCGGCCGAAGCGTCCAGGCGTGCGGTCGCTCAACAGGCCAAAGAGTGGATTGCCAATCAGCGCAACGATGAGTCCCGGCGCAGCGACAAGCGCGATCATCAGTGGGCTGTTGGCGGCTGTCCAGGCCAGCCGCTCAGTCGGGGTAGCGCCGGACGCCTGCTCAAAGAGGAGGCCGTTGACCTGCGAAGGGATAATGATCTGCTGGAGTGCGGCCCAGTGAAAGTTGATCGCGAACCAGAAGATGCTGATCGAGATGAGTCCGCCAAGCGAACGCTTCGGCAGCGTTCCCTTCCCGGCATGGTCAGATGCGTCGAGCGATCCAGCGGCGGCTGACATAGTGGCTGCCCTCCTTCTGTCTGCTGAGTCGGGAAAAGTCCGCGTCGTGCGGAGAGTATAGCATGCCTCAACGACGACGGGATGGGCGAGATCTAATAGAGCGCCCATTGCGAATCAGTGTGCCAGAGGGGAAGCGAAAAGACCACGGAGAATTCGCAGTTTCACCCGCAGGATGGCGCGCAGAAGTGGGGACACAGAATAAGGAGGTTGGGATGCCCCATGCAGAGGCATTGGACTCATTCTGACAATTAGCCGCAGCATGATGCTGTTTTACTATTTACGACGGACAGCCACAGCGGCTGGCGGTGGAAACCGCGCCTGAAGAGCCTCGCTTTGCTGCGCTCGCTCCGCCACAAAACCCGCCTGCGCGGGTTGCTGCGATCCGGCTCGCCAGCCGATATCGCGTTGGTACACGTACGGTCAGTCCGCGCAGGCGGACTTCGTGGCCGCAGGCCAGAGAGGCGCGGTTTTAACCGCCCGCGCTGCCCAGCGCGTGTCCCTCATAATTGGTAAATCCGCATCATGCCGCGAAACAGCTACGAACACATGGCGCCTACCAGCGATTGCGCCTGCCGCCGGGCGACCCGCCGCGCCGGGGTGAACCGTCGTCGTCATCGCTATCAAACTGGCGGCTGAGCAGGCCGCCTCCGCGATTCGGCGCACGCGAGCTAGAGCGGCCAGGCGCGGCGCCACCACCGCCAGAACGGCCGCGTTGGGCTGGCCCATATGCCGAGGGCGCGTCGTCCTCATAGCCATCATCCCAGCCATCGGCGGCGGGCATATACGCGCTCTCGCCATCACCATCCCAGCCGTCGGCGGCGGGCATGTAGGCGCTCTCACCCTCATAGCCCTCGTCGCCCCAGCCGCCAAAATCATCCGCGGATGCGCCACCAGCGGAGGCTTTCGCCGCGCGCTGCTTGCGGGCCAGCAAGGCAACGAAGATAATGGCGGAGACCACCAGGACGATGCCCGTGCCGAGCATCACCATGCCAACGGGCCAGCCGGGGAACGGCAGCCGCGCCAGCGCCGATGGCAGACCAGGAATGCCCGCGACACCCGCGTAGAAGACCGTGAACAGCACAGCGCCAACGACG
>JAICKD010000287.1 GCA_025928125.1 Ktedonobacterales bacterium | reverse complement strand
TGGTTAGAGATGGGCGGCTCCGGCATGGTGGACCCGCGCGTGCTGCGTGGCGTCGGCTACGACCCAACTGTCTATCGTGGCTTCGCCTTCGGGCTGGGCATCGAGCGCATTGCCATGTTGCGCTGGGATATCGATGACATCCGCCAGTTCATGAGCAACGATCTGCGCTTCCTGCGCCAGCTCACCTAGCGGTTGAAGGAGCATTCACCATGCACTTGAGAATCGCGCTGCTGGGCTATGGCAACGTCGGGCGCGCCCTGATTGCTCTGCTCGCCGAGAAGGCCGACGTCCTGCGAGATCGGCACAACCTGACGCTGGGCGTCACCGGCATCATGACGCGGAGCGCTGGCGGCTGGCTGGCGCCCAATGGCAAAGGCATCAGCCCGGCGGATGTCCTGGCCTCCGGCTGGCCTGAGAGGGACATACCTGTCGGTGGCGAGTCGTTTTCTGGCGGGAGTATTGGCTTTGTGGGGCTGGCGCCCTGCGATGCGCTGGTCGAGCTGACGACACTGGATGCCCGGACCGGCCAGCCCGCGCTCGAACATGTGCGCCGGGCGCTCTCAGCCGGAAGGTCGGTTGTGACGGCCAACAAAGGGCCAATCGCGCACGCCTATCGCGATCTGCGCGCGCTGGCGGAGGAGCGTGGCGGCGCGCTGCGCTTCGAGTCAACCGTGATGGATGGGACTCCCATCTTCAACATGGCCGCCGCCTCACTGCCAGCGACCACCATCGCGAGCTTTCGTGGAACGCTCAACAGCACCAGCAATTACGTCTTGAGTCGGATGGCGCGGGGCGAGACGCTGGAAGAAGCGGTGAGCGGCGCGCAACGGCTGGGTATCGCCGAGGCAAACCCCGCGAACGACCTGGAAGGCTGGGACGCCGCCGTCAAGGCGACCGTGCTGGCAAATGTGTTGCTGGACGCCAACCTGCGTCCCGCCGATGTGCTGCGCGAAGGGCTGGGCGCGGAGGCGATGCGGCAGGCGCAGGCGGCTCTGCTGCCCGGCCAGACGCTCAAGCAGGTAGCTGAGGCCGAGCGCTCAGGCGACGCCGTCACCGCGCGTGTCCGGCTGGAGGCGCTGGCGCCGGGCGATTTGCTGGCCCATCTCTCTGGCATGGAGGCCGGGCTAACCCTACGCACCGACACCATGGGCGACCTGACGATCATCGAAGGCGAGGGCGGGCCGGGCCAGACGGCGCACGGCGTGATGGCCGACCTCGTAGCCATCGCGGTAACATTGGCTGGCCGCTGAAGAACTTGTGACTCGCTCTCGGCCATAAATGGCCGGAGTAAGGGAAAACGGGCCATGAATGGCCTCTGCGGGCGTTTACGCCCTGTCCTTCTTACCCCGGCCTTTCAAGGCCGAGATGGCATTATTGAGTAAAGCAGGAGACGATATGCGCGTACCCTACGCCTGGCTCAAAGACTACGTAGATATCACGCTTTCGCCCGAGGAGCTAGCCGAGCGGCTCACGATGGCCGGGCTGGAGGTCGACCGGGTCGAGTATCCCTGGCCTGGAATCGTCACCGCCCAGATTATCTGGCTGGAGCGTGTCAAAGGCTCGGACCATCTCAGCGCGACCCGTGTCACCGACGGCACGAACGAGTACAGCGTCGTCTGCGGCGCATCGAATATCAAGCTGCACGACAAAGTGCCGTTGGCGCGGCTTGGCGCGCGCGTTGGCGAGATCGTGATTGCCGAGAAGATGGCGATGGGCGTGCTATCTCAAGGGATGCTCTGCTCGCCGCGCGAGCTTGGGCTGAGCGACGACCACACCGGCATCTACATCCTGCCCAAAGACACGCCGCTTGGGATTCCGCTGGGCAAGCTGCTCGGCGACGCGGTGATCGACCTCGACATCAAGGCCCATCGCGGCGACCTCTTCTGCGTGGTGGGCGTCGCGCGCGAGGTGGCCGCCTTCACTGGCGAAACATTGCGTCTGCCAGAGACCGCTGTGAAGGAGAAGGGGAAGGCCGCCGACAAGCAGATGACGCTGAAGGTACGCGACCCTGACCTTTGCCCGCGCTATACCGCCCGCGTCGTCCGTGATGTGAAGATCGAACCCTCGCCGCAGTGGATGGCGGACCGGCTGACGGCAGCCGGGATGCGGCCAATAAATAACGTTGTGGATATCACCAACTACGTTATGCTGGAGCTTGGCCAGCCGCTACATGCCTTCGACTACGACAAGGTCACCGATCACACGATCATCGTGCGCCGCGCGGCGCCCGGCGAACAGCTCACGACGCTGGATGATGTCACCCGCACGCTGACCGACGAGATGCTGCTGATTACCGATCCCGCCGGGCCAACAGTCATTGCGGGCATCTTCGGCGGCTCGCGCGTCGAAGTCTCGGATGACACGACGAACATCCTGCTCGAAGCGGCGCACTTCGCTCCGGGCAATATCCGCCGCACCAGTCAGACGCTCGGCCTGCGCACCGAATCTTCAGGCCGCTTTGAGAAGAATCCAGACATCAACCTGACCGCCATCGCTATTGACCGGGCGGCGCGACTGCTCACCGAGCTGGCAGGCGGGACCGTCGCGCCGGGGCAAGTAGATTTCTACCCAGAACCCGTTGAGGAGCATGAGATTGACTTCGCGGTGAGCCAGGTCGAGTGGCTGACGGGCATGCAGGTGACGCCTACCGAGGTGGAAGACGTGTTGCGCGCCCTCGGCTTCGGCGTTGCCGAGGGCAAGGAAGATGCCAGCGAGGTGAAGCTGCGCATCACTGTGCCAACACGGCGGCACGACGTGGAGGAGAGCGCCGACATTGTCGAGGAGGTCGCCCGCATCGCCGGGTTCGACCGCATCCCCGGCACGATTCCGTCGGGGCCGCTCCCAACGCCGCACCACGATCTCTGGTACGAGCGCGCCGATAGGCTCCGCGACGTGCTGGTTGGCGCGGGACTGACCGAGATCGTCAGCTATCCGCTGACCAGCCGCGAGCGCATGGCGCACCTGCTGCGCGGCGCAACCTCGGGCGAGGAGCAGCTTCTGGGCGCGCCAGTGGCGACCCCCTCCCCTGACCCCTCCCCCGCTGGGAGAGGGGAAGTGGACATTCGCAAAACGGAGAGACGCCAGCTTGCCGCGCTGGCCGAGCGACTGCCCGCCATCACCCTAGTCAATCCGGCGAGCGCCGAGGTCGAAGCGTTGCGGCTAACGCTGATGGCCAGTCTGCTCGAAACGATTGCCGAGAATAACAAGCACGAGAGCGCGGGCCTGTGGTTCTTCGAGTTGGGTCGGCGCTACCTGCCTACCGCGGCGCTTCGCGACGGATCCGGGTTGCCACAGGAACGCCACACGCTGGGCGTCGGCGCGACAGGCCCCATGGCGACGGCGTGGACCGGCGAGGTGCGGACCGCGGACTTCTTCGCAATCAAGGGAATCGCTGAGCTACTCCTGGCAACGCTGAAGGTAGCGGCCTATCGCTTCGTACCCGGCGCGCATCCCACCTTCCATCCTGGCCGCTGCGCCATCCTCGAGGTCGGCGTACCTGGCACGGCGCTTGCTAATGCGACAGAAGCGACCAAAGGGACAGATGGGCTATCGCTGCCCGCAGCGCGTGACAATCCGGTATGGGTAGCCGCCGCCGTGCTGGGCGAGGTCCATCCTGAGGTCGCGGAGCGCTTCGACCTGACAGCGCGCACCTGCCTGATGGAACTGGACCTGGAACGGCTCTATCTGGCCGTGCCTGAGGTAGTCTTCAGCCAGGCAGTACTACGCTATCCAGCGGCCCAGCGCGACCTGGCGATTGTGGTCGATGCCAGCGTGCCAGCCGCGCTCGTGCTCGATACCATTCGAGCGGCCGGGAGCGATTTGTTACGTAGCGCTGTGCTTTTCGACGTGTATACTGGGAAGGGCATTCCAGAGGGCAAAAAAAATCTGGCGTACGCGCTCACCTATCAGTCACCGGAACGGACGCTCACCGATCAGGAGGTTGAGCGCGCGCATGCGGAGATCGTGAAGGCGCTGGGCGAGGCGTTTGACGCCGAATTACGCGCCTAACAAGGAGACTCTCTCGGCCATAAATGGCCGTCTCGCTTTCAAGGTGAGGAGGGCTGCTCATGCAGCCCTGGCGGGCTTTTAAGCCCCAGCTACCCTACCCCGGCCTTTCAAGGCCGGGATGGCCCGCGTGATTGCATCAGATAGTCCAGGGGAGATGCCGGATGGAACACGATCAGGATGAAGAGGAGTCGCAGCGCGAGTCCCACATGCGCACCCACCTGTTCAACAAGCAGGTGGTCACCATCGGTGGCGGAACAGGCCCGTTCGCGGTACTCTCGAGCCTCAAGCGCTACCAGTGTGGGATTACCGCCATCGTCACCATGTCAGACAGTGGCGGTAGCTCCCGGCGACTGATGGACGAGTTTGGGCAGCTTCCGTTTGGCGATCTGCGCCAGGCGCTCGTCGCGCTCTCGCGGAATGGCGCACTCTGGCGCGATGTCTTCACCTTCCGATTCCAACCCGGCCACGGCAATTCCAAGGTGGGAGAGCGGCCGCCCGAACCGGAGGGCTATCCGGGGACGCTCCGCAGCGCCGAGGACGACCTGGGCAAGCTGCAACGGGTGGCGGAGGCCGCAGGGGTGACGGGCCACAGCCTCGGCAACCTGATCATCTCGGCGTTGCAGGAGATCAACGGTGGCAACCTCCTTTGGGCCATCCGTGATGCGCAACGCCTGCTGGGTACGGCTGGCGATGTGCTGCCAGTCACGCTCGACCATGCAACACTCTGCGCGGACCTAGAGGACAACACAACGCTCTGCGGTGAGACGGATATCGACACGCGCGGCGAAAAAGACGTCGGCAATCTCCCGGCGATTCGGCGCGTCTATCTGCAAGAGCCTGCCGAGGCATGTGAGGATGCGATTCATGTCATCCGCCGGGCGGATATGATCGTGCTTGGCCCTGGCGATCTCTATACCAGCATCGTGCCGAATCTGCTGGTGAATGGCGTTGCCGAAGCGATTCGCGCGGCTGAGGCCGAGGTGGTCTATGTCTGCAATCTCATGACCAAGCATGGCGAGACGGATGGCTTCCGCGCCTCCGATTTCGTCCGCGAGATTCAGAACTACCTGGACCGTCGGCTCGACCGGGTGATTCTGCACGATGGCTCGTTCCCCGATGATCTGCTAGCCGCCTACGCTGTCAAGCAGCAGTTCCCGGTCGAAGCCGATATATCGGCGGTCCGCAAGCTGGTGCCTGAGGTGATCGTGGAACCAGTAATGGCCGTACACAGCGAATCGCTGGTACGCCACGACGCGCGGCTGCTGGTGCGCGCAATCTTCGCGCCCCCCTCCATGGCACTCTGACCTCACTCCCCAACGTCT
>JAICKD010000720.1 GCA_025928125.1 Ktedonobacterales bacterium | reverse complement strand
GGGACGAGCGGCAGGAAGAACATCAGTCCCCAACGCGAGAGCACCGCGTCGAAGCTCTGTGGCGGCAGGTCGAGCCGCTGCGCGTCCCCTTCGAGGAATGTGACGTTGCTCAATCCAGCGGCAGCGGCGCGCTGGCGTGCCATTTCAAGCATCTGTGGCGCGTGGTCGACGCCCACCACCGACCCCGACGGCCCAACGGCACGGGCGGCGGTCAACGCCGGATCTCCCGCGCCAGTCGCAGCATCCAGCACGCGCTGTCCGGTGGAGACATGCGCCAGCGCAATCAGCCGCGCATTGATAATCTCTCCTCCTGGGGCCGAAATCGCGGCCGCGTCGCTAAAGTCGCGTGCCGTCTCGTTCCAGGTCTGCTGCCGTCCCGCCTGCGTCGCAATATCCGACGGGTCTGCCTGTGGATTGCTCATCATGTTGCTCCTCTCGCGAAAATTTCACCATCCGTCTGAAGGCCAGTATGTCCGCGCACTTCCAGCCACGCCATGAGGATCATCCACAGCTTCCCCACATCTTGCGCTGTGCTATCATGCGCTCGCAGCCCCTTCATGCGCTGCATACTAGCTGTCGGGGAGCGTGGCTATTATGGCGGAGGCAACCGCATTCGGCGCGTTATTGCGGCGCTGTCGCACCCTCGCGGGCCTCAGCCAGGAGGCGCTGGCCGCACGCGCCAGCATCAGCACGCGCGCCGTGAGCGATCTCGAACGCGGCATCAACCGCGCCCCACGCGCCGAGACGCTGGAACTACTCGCAAGTGCGCTCGACCTCACTCCTGAGGAACGCGCCGCCCTCATCGCCGCCGCGCATCCCGACCTGAATGCGGCTCCGGTTGTCGTGGAGTCGCCAGCAAGTCTTTCGCAGCTGCCATTACCGCTGCCACCCACGCCGCTGATTGGCCGCGAGGCGGATGTGCGGCGTGGGCTGGGGCTGTTGCGGCGCGACGAGACGCGCCTGCTCACGGTGACCGGACCAGGAGGGGTCGGCAAGACGCATCTGGCGCTGGAGCTTGCCCGCCAGTGCGCGGGTCAGTTCGCGACGGGAGCGATCTTCGTTGACCTCTCGCCGCTCCACGATGTGGCGCTGGTTCCAGCGGCGCTGGCGCAGACACTGGGACTGCGCGAGCCATCCACTGGCACGCTGCTCGATGCGCTCAAAGCGGCGCTACAGCGGCAGAATCTACTGCTGGTGATCGACAACGTGGAGCATGTCGTGGAGTGCGCGCCGATGCTGGCGGACCTGCTGGCGGTCTGCCCCGGTCTCACGCTGCTGGCCACCAGCCGCATGCTGCTACGCCTGCGTGGCGAGCAGGTGTTGGCGCTCGAACCGCTGGCATTGCCCGACGCCACCGCACTCTTCGCCGCCCGCGCCACGGCTATTCGTGGCGACTTACCGCTCGCGCCCGATGATGTCGCCGTCATCTGCGAGCAGGTGGACTGCCTGCCGCTCGCCATCGAGCTATGCGCCGCACAGATTGGCGCGCTCTCGCTCAGCGATCTGCGCCAGCGCCTGTGCGCCGGAATGACCCTGCCGCAGACAGGGCCGCGCGATCTGCCTGCGCGCCACCAGACGCTTCGCCATACCATCGGCTGGAGCTACGATCTGTTGACCCCGTCCGCCCAGGCGCTTTTTCGCCGGTTAGCGGTCTTTGCCGGTGGAGCTACCTTAGCAGCCATTCAGGTGGTTTGCGGTCCGGCGGAAGATGCCGCGCGCGATGTCCTGCCCGATGTATTGCCCGAGGTGAGCGCGCTGGTGGATGCCAGCCTCTTGCGATTGCGCGTTCAGGCGGATGGCGCGGCGCGCTATGAGATGCTGGCGACAATACGCGAGTTCGCCCGCGACCGGTTGCGCGCGTCTGGGGAAGAAGAAGACTATGCCAGCCGCCACGCGGCATACTTCGCTGGCTTCGCGGGCGATGAGGTATCGATGACGCGCGAAGTGTCGAACGTGCGGGCGGCGTTGATCTGGGCGCGGGATACAGGAAAAAGCACGTTGGGTATGGAACTGCTGGCGCGCTTTGGCCGCATCTGGTATCTCAGCGGGATGCTCTCCGAGCTGCGCGGCTGGCTGGAGACTTTCCTCGCGCTCGATGCCGCCAGCGAGACACCCGCGCCGCCAGCGTTACGCGCGAATGCGCTCTATGGCGTCGCGCGGGTCGCCTATGATCGCGGCGAGACCGAAGAGGCGGGCGTGCTGGCGAACCAGTCGTTACAGGCGGCGCGCGAGGCGAACGACGCCGAAGCTATGAGCAATGCATGCGTGATCCTGGGACAGATTGCCCAGCGCAATGGCGATGTCTCGCGGGCTGGCGAGTTCTTCGAGGAGGGTCTGGCGTGGGCGCGCAGGAGTGGTGACTCCCATGCGGTG
>JAICKD010000661.1 GCA_025928125.1 Ktedonobacterales bacterium | reverse complement strand
TACACCAGCCATGAGGCGAGTATTACGCCAACGCTGAACCGCGCATAAAAGTCTATCGAGAGTCCCATCGCCGTGAGATCGCTGCCATTCACGCTGGTCGTCAGCGGGCCGCCAAAGTCCGGTGTGTCGCTGGTGGGCAGGATGCGGTGGAGCGAGGCGAAGTAGGATGGAACGCTGACAAGGGTGAGCCCAAGCGTCGCAACAGCCATCACGATCCAGCCGACCTGCGCTAACCGGAGCCAGAATGTCGAATGTTGCGGTAATTTCGCCTTCATCTGAACATGTGCTCGTTTCTGCGTCACTGCGTCACTGCGCCGCATGCATCGCACTGCGAACCAATCGTGTGTCGCCAGTATACCGGATGCGCCGTTACAGCAACGTTACGGGAAGGCGGGTAATGCGTCTATCGCTCGGTGAAGGTCGAGAAAGCCCCTCCCGCTCTCTCGTCGTGGAGAGAGTGAGAGGGGCTTCGTGCGCCGTGAGTGTGGCTAACCAACCGTCGCGGGAACAGTCTCCTCCGCGGGCGTTTCGCTGGCGGCCATCGGGCGGTTACGGCCCGGCAGCAGCAGCGACATCGCCAGCAGGATGAACGAGCCGAAGAAGATCAGCCAGAAGATGGTCTGGATGGCCGCGGTTCCCGCCTGAGCGCCAATCTGTGTCTCGATGGCGCGCAGTATCGGCGCCAGCGCGGGATTGCTGGGGTTGAGCGCGCCCGCGCCCTGGTCCGTCGCTGCCTGCAACTGCGCGAGGAGGCTGGTTGCCTGGGAGCGCGTGTTGTCGATCAGCACCGTCGTCAGGATGGCGACGCCAACAGACGAGAAGATGAACTTGGTGGACAGGACGAGCGACGATGCTTTGGCGAGCGCCTCGCCTTTCAGCGCTTCGAGCGCGAGCGTCTGCACCGAGAGAGCGATCATGGCGAACCCGATCCCAAGCAGGAGCAGCGGCCAGCGCACATCTGCCGCGCCAGCGGTCGCCGGAATCGCGGCATGAGTCTGGACGGAGGCGAGGATCTGGCGGCCATCCGCTGTCGCATGAATGGTCTGGGTCAGCAGCCACGCGGTCGCAATCGAGATGGCCGCGCCGCCAAAGACGACCCAGCGCGGCCCAACCGCACGGTAGAGCGCCGTGGCGACGATTGTGCCGATCAGCGTACCCGCACCCAGCGGCGCCATCGCGATGCCAGTGTCGAGCGCCGAGAGATTTGGCAGATGAATGGCTTCGAGGTAGAGGGGCAGCAAGACCAGCAGGCCGAACGTGATGAGCGCTGCCGTCCAGCTGATCAGATTGCTCACCAGGAAGTCGCGCCGGGCGAACTGGCGCAGGTCCAACGCGGGATCGCGACTGATGCGGAGCGAATAGAAGGCGAAGATAATGAGCGCCACCGCGCCGCCGCCGATCAGCGCCCAGACCGGCCAGTAGCCCCAGCCATAGAGATCGCCGCCCGGATTCACCGCCGTGACGGTGTCGGGATTGGTCGTCGCTACCAGCTTCAGCCCGTAGAGTATGGCGATGATGCCCAGTGTCGAGAGGCCCAGGCCAACGTAGTCGAACTGGCCAGTAGAGTTGTCGGCGGCGCTATCGCTGGGTAGGATCAGCAGCGCCAGCAATATCGCGATGATGCCCACAGGCAGGTTGACGATGAAAATGCTGTGCCAGTCGAAGGTGTCGGTCAGGTAGCCGCCGAGAATCGGCCCAAATACCGGCGCAAACAGGATCGGTATGGCGATGAGCGCGCTGGCGCGGGCGCGCTGTTCCTGCGGGAACTGGTCGAACGCCAGCGCCGCGCCGATGGGGAGGAGCATGCCGCCGCCGATGCCCTGCACGACGCGGAAGGCGATCAGCCAGCCGATGCCCGGCGAGACGGCGCAGAGCAGCGAGCCAATCGTGAAGATGGTGAGGCCGACGATAAAGATGCGCTTGCGCCCGAAGCGGCTCGCCAGATAGCCACCGACGGCGACGACGGCGGCGTTTGCCAGGAAGAACCCGGTGACGATCCACTGGGCAGTGTTGATGTCCGTATGCAGGTCGTCGCGAATCGACGTGAGCGCGACGGTCACGATGGTGGTGTCCAGCACGATGGGAATCAGTCCCAGTGCGGCCACGATGGCGATGAGATAGCGGTTGTGCCTCATGGCGATCTTACTCCCCCTCAAGAATGACGCACCGCTCGCCGCCTGAAGTGTAGCGCGGCTGGCGGTGGAAGCTGTTCACAGCAGCATCGTAGCCGTCGCGGGCGGCGGCGTCCCCATGCGGAAGGATGGTTGAGAGGATGGTTTTCGAGGATGGGCTAGTATGGTGGGTTGTCCCTCTCACTGGGGTGGCGCGACCCTGCGGCATGCGCCAACCGCAACGCTGGAACGGACAATGCGGTTTTTACTGTAGAGATGATTGAGACAGCACGGAGACGTTTCAGATTCACGTGAGAAGGGCAGGCGAGCGATGGACTGGAAAATCGAACTGGTGGCGATCCCTGTCTCGGATGTGGACCGGGCGAAGGCGTTTTACACCGAGAAGGCTGGGTTCCATGCGGATCACGACTATCAGGTGAGCGAGGGGCTTCGCTTCGTGCAGCTGACGCCGCCCGGGTCGGCGTGCTCGATTGCCATCGGCGAAGGCATCACCGAGGCGGCGCCAGGCTCGGTGCAGGGGATGCAGATC
>JAICKD010000762.1 GCA_025928125.1 Ktedonobacterales bacterium | reverse complement strand
CTCGCTCATGCGGACCCCCGCGCAGTTGATGATTGTCGGCGGCAACCCAGAGGGCGACCCTGAGCTTGAACGGCTCAAGCGGCGGGCGGCCGATCTCGGCGTGGGCGAGCGGGTACGCTTCCCCGGCGCGGCGCCTCAGGGCGATCTGCTGCGGTACTATCACGCGGCGGACTCGGTTGTCGTCAGTTCGCGCTACGAGAGCTTCGGGCTGGTCGCGGTCGAGGCGCTCGCCTCAGGCACGCCGGTCGTCGCGTCGGCGGTGGGCGGCCTGACGAGCATCGTGCGGGATGGCCACAATGGGCTGCTGGTCCGCTGGCGCGACCCCCGCGCGTTTGCCGAGCGACTGGACGAGATACTGCGCGATCACCGGCTGCGCGCGTGGCTGGCCTCCAATGCCCGCGCCTCGGTAGAGCGTTTCAGCTGGGAGCATATCGGCGACGATGTGCGCGCGCTCTATCAGGATCTGACGGCAGACGCGCGCCAAGTGGAAGCATGCTGCTGCTTCTAGCCTTCACCCGGTGTTCGCGCTGCATTCCTGTATGATTGGCGCTGGCAGGTGTCCACTGTGACGCCTGCCACGCCGTTTTTCCGTGCAAGCTCGCTGCCCTGCCACACGATAGGACTCCAGATGCTCCATGAACCGTAGTTGTATGGTTGGAAGTAGTGGCAGAAGGCGAGAGGGGTCTCATTCGTGACCAGGCCTGCCGAACAGCGGGATGCCGCAGTACCAACAGACGCGCATTCAGACGCGAATCAAGGATTACCCACCAGCGAGCGGGAGCGGCTGGGCGAGCTGGCACTGCTGTTTTCGCGCCTCGGCTTCACCGCGTTTGGCGGGCCGGTCGCGCATATCGCCATGATGCGCCAGGAGTTCGTGCAGCGCCGCCAGTGGATCAGCGACCAGCACTTCGTCGATCTCATCGGCGTCGTCAACCTGATACCCGGCCCCAACTCCACTGAGCTTGCCATCTACCTGGGCTATCTGCGCGCGGGCTGGCGCGGACTGATTATCGCGGGCGCCTGCTTCATCGGCCCGGCGATGCTGATTGTCATGGCGCTGGCGTGGGCGTACGTTCGGTTTGGCGCGCTGCCTGCCGCGGGCTGGCTGCTCTATGGCGTCCTACCGGTGGTGATTGCCATCATCGCGCGAGCGCTCTGGGGGCTTGGGCGGACGGTGGTCCGCAATGTCCTGGTCGGCCTCTGGGCGCTGGCGCTCGTCGTCCTCTATCTGCTCGGCGTCAACGATCTGCTCTTGCTCTTTGGCGGCGCCCTGCTCTACGCCGTCACGCTCGGCGTCTGGCGCGCAATACGCGAACGGCGGGCGACCGCGTCGCTGCTGCTCCCGCTCTTGCCCGGCGCGGGCAGCGGGATAGGCGCCACCCTCGCCACCGCGGCGACTTCCGCCAGCGCGCCGTTCAGCCTCTTGACGCTCTTTCTCACCTTCCTCAAAATCGGCGCGGTGCTCTATGGCAGCGGCTACGTCTTGCTGGCCTTCCTGCGCACCGATCTCGTACAGGGGCTGGGCTGGCTGACCGACCGCCAGCTGCTCGACGCCATCGCGGTGGGCCAGGTGACGCCAGGCCCCGTCTTCACGACGGCCACCTTTATCGGCTTCCTGCTCGGCAGCTGGCAGGGCGCGCTACTCGCCACGCTCGGTATCTTCCTGCCCTCGTTCCTCTTCATCCCAGTCATCCACCGGCTGGCGGGCTGGATGCGCCGCTCGCCCACGGTGGCGCTCGTGCTCAATGGCGTGAATATCGCCGCGCTGGCGCTGATGGCGGGCGTCACGCTGCAACTGGCGCAGTCCGCGCTTCACGACGTTTTCACGTGGGCGCTGGCGTTGGTCGCTTTGGTCGCGCTCCCACGCATCAAATTCAATTCAGCCTGGCTCATCCTTGGCGGCGGACTGCTCGGCATCCTTATCCATCTGCTCACGTAACAAATCGCCGAAGAAATTTCGGCATCTATTCCCGGTCTATTCGCGCGTTTGCAGCTGTTCGCCAGCCTATGATACCAATTGTGGTGAGGTTGTTGGCGCAGACCCTCTCCCCCAGCCCCTCCCCGCGCCGGGGAGGGGAGCCAGAATGCCAGCAACGCGCCCTCTGGGTCTGGTTCCCCTCTCCCTGCAAGGGGGAGGGGTTAGGGGAG
>JAICKD010000227.1 GCA_025928125.1 Ktedonobacterales bacterium | reverse complement strand
TCGCCACTGAAGCTGGTAAAGCGGCCCTTGACGTTCGTGACCATCATATGCTTGGCGGTAAACTCAATCGATGAATGGGTGGTGTCGATATCCCATGCCATGGTGTGAAACCCTTTCGTGCCAGTTCGTGCTGGCGGTGTGCGGCTGCTGTTACGATCTATCGTGCCATCTGCGCACTTAATTGCTGACGCCTGATGACCGTGCCTGGCAATCCATCACTACCAATATGGAAGTAACTTCTGAAATGATAGTAACACGTCCAAGGATGATTGTCAAGTCCTAAACAGTTTACGGCTAAAGGTTACTTCCGCGCGGTCGGTCGGCTGAAGAAATGAGTGAGGGCGCGCGTGACTCCGCCTCGTGTGACAACGAGTGTCGCGATGCTCAGGACGCCATAGACGACCGAGATTGCCACGCGCTGGTCGGGGAAGACGAATTGCAGGGCGAAGAGGCCGAAGATCAGGCCCGCGCCCCAGAGCGAGAGGCGCAGGTCGAGCAGGAGGATGACCGCGAAGAGTGACTGCGCCGCGGTCAGTAGCACCTCCTCGCGCTGCCGGGTATCCAGCGGCATCGGGTCGAGCGCGCCGAGGCTGATGGCGTAGACGAGGGGCAGCATCGCCACTAGCAGCGTCCACTGATTGATCTTCGAAGAGACGAGTGCGCCCATCGCGGCGGACGCTGCCCGGCGCCAGGCGAAGATGGAGACGACGACGAACTCGGGCGCCTCAGAGGCGAGCGGCGCGACCCACTGGACGAGGAAGAACTCGTCAATGTGCAACTGATGGCCTGTGGAGACGAGCGCCTCGGCGAAGTGTTCGGCGATGAGCAGCACCAGCGCAGCCGAATAGACCGCCAGCCCGCCGGATAACGCCCGCCGCCCGCGTGTGCCGAGCGCCGCAATCGTCTGTGCGGGGCCGATCAGGTGCGGCTCCTCGGAGGGCAGCTACGCCAGTCGCCAGAGATAGACGAGAAACAGGGAGACGAGCACGACGAAATCAACCCACGAGAGCGTGCCTTTCACGGGGATGATGAAGGCGTAGACGGTGGCCGCCAGCAGCACGACCAGTTCCAGTCCGTGCGACGGCTGAAGCTCGACGGCGGTGCGCCTGGTGCGGATGTAATAGAGCAGCACTACGAGCGGCCACGCGATGCCGATGAGGATACGGTTGGCGCCGGTCATGTTCGCCACGGCGAGGCTCGCCTGCGTCGGATCCTGGGCGGCCTTCCACGCGAAGGTGGCGTCCACGATGTATTCGGGCAGAATCGCGACGAGCGCGAGCATCGCCAGCGCCAGTCCCTGCGAGACATCGAGCTGGAAGACCTCGGCGGCCCACGAGAGCATGAAGGCGGCTCCGACGATGGCAACGCCATAGATGACCGCCTCGGCGGCGGGCGAGACGTGGTAGAGGCCAAGCCGCAGCGTGAGTCCAGGCATAGTCGAGAGCACGGCAATCGCGACGCCAAGCCACTTGCGCGTGTTGACCATGTTTGCCCCTCCGAATGCGATCACTCGTGACACCTTGAGTCGTCAGTGTACAACAGCGCTCAAAGGGTCGAGGCGGGGTCGATGTCGATTGCCCAGCCGTGCGGCAGATCCTCATGCGCCAGCGCGTGCAGCAGAGGGCGTAGCTCCGGCCCCCGGACGATCACCTGCCAGCGATACGAGCCGCGCAGCCGCTCCAGAAACGCGGGCGCCGGGCCGACGATATCCGACTGCGGCAGGTCAAGCTCGCGTATCAACGTTTCCATCTGACCCGCGAGCGCCGTCGCCTCGACCTGGGCGGTGTAGCGGTCGCGGTGGGTGAAGGTGCATTTCATGAAGCGGCGGAAGGGTGGATAGCCGTAGCGCTGGCGGGCAGCCACCTCGGCGCTGACGAATTCGGCGTAGTCGTGGCGGGCGGCGGACTGGATGCAGAAGTGGTCAGGATTGAACGTCTGAATCAGCGCGCGCCCGGCCTGCGCGCCACGCCCGGCGCGGCCCGCCACCTGTGTCAGCAACTGGAAGGTGCGTTCGGAGGCGCGAAAATCTGGCAGGAAGAGCGCGATATCGGCGGAGACGACGCCGACCAGTGTCACCGCCGGGAGGTCGAGCCCCTTGGCGATCATCTGTGTACCCACCAGTACGTCGGCGCGGCGCTCGGCGAAGGCGCGCAGCAGCTCCTCGTGGGTCTGGCGTGTCTTAGCGGTGTCGCGGTCCCAGCGCAGCACCCGCGCCGCCGGGAATCGTCGCTTGACGGCGCTCTCGACGCGCTCGGTCCCCAACCCGAAGAAGCGGATGCTTGTGCTGTGACAGATCGGGCAGACGTGCGGCACGCTGGTCTTGCGCCCGCAATAGTGGCAGATGACGGCGCGCTCGCTGGCATGGAGCGTCATCGAGATGTCGCAGTGGGTGCAGCGGACGACGTAGCCACACTCGCGGCAGACGATCATACTGGCCATGCCGCGCCGGTTGAGGAAAAGGATCGCCTGCTCGCCGCGTTCGAGCGTTTCGTGCAGCGCCGTCACCAGCGGATCACTGAGAATGCTGGTGTTCCCCTCGCGTAGCGCGGCGCGCAGATCGACCAGCGTGACCGGCGGCAGCCCCATCGGCGGCGCATCCGCTTCCCCGGTGGGGGCGCGCTCGTGCAACTCCACCAGCATATACTCACCCGCTTGCGCGCGCCAGTAGGACTCGACCGAGGGCGTGGCGCTGCCCAGCACGACCGTTGCCCCGGCCAGCGCGCCCAGGCGGATGGCGACATCGCGCGCGTGATAGGTCGGGCGGCGGTCCTGCTTATAGGCGCCCTCGTGCTCCTCATCGACTACGATCAGCCCCAGCCGCTGTATCGGCGCAAAGAGCGCGGAACGCGAGCCAAGCACCACGTCTACCTCGCCCGCGTGGATGCGCCGCCACTCGTCCAGCCGCTCGGCGTCGCTCAGGCCGCTATGCAGCAGCGCGACCCGGCCGGGGAAACGTCCGGCGTAGCGCTCCATCGCCTGGGGTGTGAGCGCGATTTCGGGGACGAGCACGATGCCGCGCTCCCCACGCGCCAGTGTTTCCGCTAGCGCCTGCAAATAAATCTCGGTCTTGCCGCTGCCGGTGATGCCGTGGAGCAGGAAGACGTGGCTGGCGCCCGGAGTGCGTGTCGCGGTGATGGTGGCTAGCGCGCGCGCCTGCGCCGAGGTCAGCGCGAGTGGCGCGGTCTGGGCGATAGCGCGCCCAGCCAGCGGGTCATGGCGTACTGGCGCCTCGTCGATTGCGATCAGCCCGGCCGCCTGTAACTCGCGCAGCGCGGTGATGGTGGCGCGGGTCAGCCGTTGCAGTTCTTCCTGCCGCCAGGGCGCATCCAGGTCGGGCCGTGAGAGGACGTCGAGCACGGCAAGCTGGCGCAGGAGGCGCTCACCTTCCCGCTCTTCGCCACGCGACCGTGGGGCAGTGGTTATTTCGCGGATGGCCTGTTGGCCTGTGCGTTGATCCAGAGCAGCGCGGGCAGCCTGCTGCCATGCGGCGAGTTGCGCCGATGTTCCGGCCAGCCGGACGAGCCGTTCGCGCCGTTTCTCACGTTGACTTGCGGGGATCTCTGTGACCAACGAGGCGTAGCCGGACGCGACCAGTGCGGAGACGGCGGCGCGCGCGCGCTGTGGTCCAAGCGCCTCGCGTATCTGTGTCCGGTCGAGCCGCCCGCGCTCGCGGAGCAATCCCAGCATCATCGCGGCGTCTGAGGTCAGGCTCGGCGAGGCATCGGGCGCTGGTTCGGCGGGCAGCAGCACCTCGCGCATGCTGCTTAACAGGCCCGGCGGCAACATCAGGCGCGCGGCGTCGGCCAGTGGCGTGGCGTAGTAGTCGGCGATCCACTCGGCCAGCGCGTGGTGCGCCTCCGAGATAACCGGTTCGGGTAACAGCAGGCGGATGATCGAGCGCAGACGCGCGTGTTCCTGCCGGGATGATTCCGTGTCGGACTCGGTCAGCTCATCGCTGGCGTCGAGCGCCCAGACGATCCCGGCGGTGATGCGCTCGCCAAATGGGATGGCAACCAGGTGGCCGACAGCGATGGTGGCTGTCAGCGCGTCGGGGACGTGGTAGCTGTAGAGGTGTTCGGCTGCGAGCCGCCCTCGCACCGCCCGTGGCGTCAGAATCTCCGCCCGCATGCGCGCCGCGCTCCCTCCCGCGTCACCCTGAACGTCAGCATCTTGCGTCATTATCGCACGCTACTGTTCTCCCTCTTCGTAATATGGGAAGGGAGAACCGCTTCAGCCCCTCTCCGCTTGGGGGAGGAGTTGGAAAAGGGGCTGCGGTTCAGTCGGCGACAAGGTCTACGGGATCGTCCACCGGCAGAACGTATGCCGCGGGTTTCGCGGATGACTCAGCAGGTTTTGGCGCGTGTCTCGTGCGCAGTCTGCCAAGCAGCGAGCCTGGGCTGGCGGCCCGGATAGGGAAGAGGATCGCGGGATGCGCGTAAGCCAGAGTATCGGTGATCGAGCGCGGCGCTGCTCGATAGCCCGCCCGCCAGGACGATAGCTCCGCGCCGCAGATGACGAAGAGCGAGTAGGCATAGAAGAAGATGAGGACGACGAAGACGAATCCCGCGACGGTGCCGAAATGCTGCGGCTGTAGCACCTCGCGCGTGTAGACCGGGAAGATGAGAATGTATCCCTGCGCCAGCACGGCGCCGAGCAGCGCGCCCAGCCAGGTGTGGCGCATCGAGACACCACCGGGTGTCACGACGCTATAGAGCGTGAGCAGGAGCAGGAAGTTCAGCGCGAGGCTGGTAAACAGCGCAATGGCCGCAATCAACGGCTCGTTGGCCATGCGCGTATGTGGGATGACGTTATGGCCCAACCCGACGTTGACGATTGGCGTGAAGGTCGCCGAGAGAATCATCGTGGGCAACGCCGCCGCGAAGAGCAGCAGCATCAGCAGGGCGACGCGGTTCTGGTCGAGGAAGCGGCGCTGCTGACGGCGGAAGATGACACAGAGGCAGGTCTCGATGACGACGAAGAAGCGGGTGCCATACCAGAGGGTGATCGGAAGTCCCAGCAGGACGAGGATAAACGGCGCGTGTTCGATGGTATCCGCAAAGGATGAGACCGCGGCGGCGGTCACGCGGTCCGGCAGCAGCCGCACGATGGCGGTCACGGCCTCCTGTTCGGTGCTGTCGCTGGTGATCCGCAGAAAGAGGCTCATCAGCACCAGCTCGAGGCCGAGGACGGAAAACAGCCCCATGATGCAGGTGTAGGCTAGCAGACGCGCCAGGTTCCAGCCCCAGTCATGGTCAAATTTCTGCCAGATCGCTTTGAGCACAGCGGTACCGGTCCTTTCGCCGCTGAGATGCTCTCAATCGGGGCGAATCCGTCTTGTGAGTACTCAATCGCGTTTCCAAGAGCATATGCCTCAACGTATATTCTGTCGAGAGTTCGTTGCGTTTCTGTGAAAACTCTCAGAATATCCCAAGGTACCATGGAGACCTCTCCCCCTACCCCCTCCCCTGCGAGGGGAGGGGCCGCGGTTGGGCATAGGAGTTGCCAATGAGGTGGTCACTTAAGGCGGGTACATGAGGATATTTCCGTTGCCAGCGATGGTAGAGGCGCTCCTGCCGCAGCTAGGTATAGCAAGCGGTGATGTCACGCGCGTCGAGCCGATGACGGGTGGCCTCTCTGGCGGGCGAGTATATCGCCTCTGGCTGCGAAGTCCTGATGGTAGCCACGAGCAGATGCGCGTACTCAAGTATTCCGAGCCGCTGGAGGGCTGGCTGGGCGATACATCCGGCGATACGCTGATCCGTGAGGCGCAGTTGGCCGCCTCTGGGCTGCTGGCTGACCTGCCGCGAGACATTGCCACCTCGACGCTCGCTGTCGCGTTTCGCGGGCCACGAGCGCGACCCGAAGGCGCGGCGCTGCTGATGCGCGACGAGCGGCGCCATCTGCTGCCTGATCCCTATTGGACGCCGCCAGGGAGGATTCCATCAGACGCGACGGCAATAGTCGACCGGCTGGCGCGAATGCATGCGCGCTATTGGAACGATTCCCGATTGGATGATCCGGCAATGGGGCTGATGTCGC
>JAICKD010000009.1 GCA_025928125.1 Ktedonobacterales bacterium | reverse complement strand
TGGCCTGGAATATGCCCTGCTCAGCCTGCTGCGACGCGAGCCGCTCCACGCCTATGAGATGTATCAGCGGCTGCGGCGTGGCGAATCGCTGGGGCATATCTGGCAACTCAAGCAGAGCCACCTCTATGCGCTGCTGGCGCGGCTAGAGGAGCAGGGGCTGATCGCGGGCGCGACCGAGCTTCAGGGCGCGCGCCCACCGCGCCGGATGCTGGCGCTGACCGAGGTTGGGACGGCGGCCTACACCGCCTGGGTGACGACGCCTGTGCAGCATGGACGCGACTTCCGCCTGGAGTTCCTGGCGAAGCTGGCCTGCGCCGCCAGCGAGGGGCCGCCCACCGTCGCATCGCTCATCGCCACCCAGCGCGAGACCTGCGAGACCTGGCAGCGCGACCTCCACGAGCGCATCGCCGCCCTCCCCAACCAGCCGCCCTATGACCGACTCGTCCTCGCGTTTCGCGCGGGGCAGATCGCGGCCATCCTCTCCTGGCTGGATCGCTGTGGAGAGGAGTTGCTGCCGCCGAGCTAGCTGGCTGAATGTGGATACCGAACACCGACGACATTGGGATTCTTCAATGTTCGACAAGGAGCGACGATCTCATGCATCAGTTTCCTGCCACGACGCGCGCGCCTCTTTCCCGGCGGACCTCACGGCTCAAGCGGCTGTTGCTGACCTCCGTGCTGGTGATGCTCATCGCTATGATGCTGGCGGCCTGCGGCTCCTCGCCTTCCACTGGCGCATCACCCCAGCCGGTGAAGCTAAACGTCTTTGCCGCCGCCTCGCTCCAGGGGGCGCTCACCGACATCGGCAAGGCGTTTTCGCGGGCGCACTCCAATGTGACGGTCACGTTCAACTTCGCGGGGTCAGACGCGCTGGCGACGCAGATCAACCAGGGCGCGCCCGCCGACGTCTTCGCCTCCGCGAACGCCACCCAGATGAATGCTGTCGTCACGCCGGGCAATATCGCTGGCAGCGCGGTGAAGACATTCGCGCACAACCGGCTGGTGGTCATCTATCCGGCGGCGAATCCCGCGAACATCCAGTCATTGCGGGACCTTGGCAAGTCCGGGGTGAAGGTGGTTCTGGCGGCGAAGACGGTGCCAGTCGGTCAATATGCGCTGCAATTCCTGGATTTAGCCGCCGTTGACCCGTCGTTTGGCGCGAGCTACAAGACCAATGTGCTCAAGAACGTCGTCTCCTATGAGACCGATGTAAAGTCGGTGCTTGCCAAGGTTGCGCTCGGTGAGGCCGACGCGGGTATCGTCTATACCACCGATGCCGCCACCGAGACGGGCAAGGTCGGTACAATCACGATTCCCGACGCGCTCAACGTCATCGCGGTCTATCCCATCGGCGCCGTCAAGGCCTCGAAGCAGGCGACCACCGCCCAGGCGTTCATCGACTACGTGCTCTCGTCCGAGGGGCAGGCGACGCTCGCCAAATATGGCTTCATCGCCGGGAGCGAGGGCAAGCAATATAGCCCACCAGCGTCGTAAATCGCATTGGCCAGACAGAGGTTATGAGGCAGAAACTACCTGCGGTCCACATCGAAGACGCTTCCCGTGTCGCACCCAACGAACTGCTCGGACGGCGCCGCTATGCTGGCGCTGGCCTGAAGGGGTTCGTCGGGCGGCTGGCGCTGGTGCTGGCGAGCCTGCCGCTGCTCATATTCTTCGTCCTGCCGCTGTTGGCGCTGGTGCTGCGTGTGCCGCTACACGATCCCCTGGCTGCCCTCAGCGATCCGGCGGTGACACAGGCGATCCAGTTGAGCCTGGTGACGACGCTCGCCACGCTGGCGCTGACGCTGCTGGGCGGGACGCCGCTGGCGCTGCTCCTGGCGCGGCGGCGTTTTCCGGGGCATGCGCTCGTGGAGACGCTCATCGACCTGCCGGTGGTGCTGCCGCCCTCGGTCGCTGGCATCGCGCTGCTGGTGGCGTTTGGCCGCTTCGGGCTGCTCGGCGGCGTGCTGACCAGCTTCGGGATCACGATTCCCTTTACCACGGTGGCCGTCATTATGGCGCAGTTGTTCGTCGCGGGTCCCCTCTACATCCGCACCGCCATTGGCGCATTCGGCGATGTCCATCGCGATCTCGAAGACGCCGCTGCGGTGGATGGCGCCGGACCCATGCGCATCTTTCGCTTCATCACGCTACCGCTGGCCTTCGCGTCGCTCAGTGGGGGCGCGGTGATGACGTGGGCGCGCGCGCTGGGCGAGTTTGGCGCGACGATCCTCTTTGCCGGAAACCTCCAGGGGATCACCCAGACCATGCCTCTAGCCATCTACCTTGGCTTCGAGCAAGACCTCAACGCGGCGCTGACGCTCTCCATCCTGCTGCTCTTTGTCTCGTTCGCCGTCCTCTTTCTCGTCCGGGGCGTGCTGCGGCAGCGGACCGTTGATGTGGCGCGCTGAACAGACAGGCGGCACAATTGGTGGTACTGTACTCGCGGCGCCGCCCGCGATGGTATACAATGGGCCGTGCAGGCGCGATATCGGCCACCAGCGCCACAAGAGCAAGTATGCTGAATCCAGGAAGAGGGGATCCGTATGGCCATCTGCTCACATTGCGGCAGACAGTCGCAGGCAAACGCGCTCAATTGTGAATTCTGCGGTTTCCCGCTCGCCAGCCAGGAGGATGATGTCTCCGGGCAAGATACGGTCTACACCTCGCCGCCAGCCGCCGAGAGCCAGGACGATGGGCAGGCGACCGAGGTCGAGCAACAGAATGGCGGGTCGCTGGCGAAGGTTGTGGTGCGGCCGCTGCAAGACGCGGGCGAGGCGTCGCGCGAGTACGCTCTGACCGGCCAGAACATCTCCATTGGCCGCTCGCCCTCCTGCGAGATTGTGCTGGAGAACGATCAACTGACCTCGCGCCGTCACGCGCTCCTGCGCTACGATGGCGCGCACTACACGGTTGTCGATCTGGGCAGCAGCAACGGCACGTTCGTCAACGATACCGAGATTCGCGATGCCACGCCGCTCAGCCACGGCGACCGGGTCATCGTCGGCGAGCACGAGTTGCTGTTCTCGACCAACGTGGCCGGGGCGGCGCCCATCGCTGGTGTAGACCTGAATGGCGCCCCGCCCTCCTCGCCGCTGGCGTCCACCGGGGAGCAGCCCGCCGTGAGAGCCGACCAGCAGGACGCGCCGCAGGAGGCCGTAGCCGAGGCGAATGACGGCAGCGATGATGGCGCGGCCGCCGAGGCATATGGGGCCGATGATGCTTACATGGCGACGGTGATGACGCAGGTTGAGCCAGCGCCCGCCGCCGTGGCGGACCTCTCCAACGTGGCGGATGTTGCGGAGGCCGCCGATGTCTCGGATGTTGCGGATGTTTCCGACGCTTCCGATGTCGCGGACGTTTCGGATGTTGCTGACATCTCAGATATCTCGGACACGGCCAAATCGCCGAGGGTCTCGGTTGAGCAGGGATCGGTCGAGCTAGCGAATGGGAGCATGCCCGAAAGCACGCCGCTGCTGGCACGAGCGCCATCCTCCGGCTCGCTGAGCCAGCCGGGCGGCGAGTTAGACCAGCTACGAGCGCAACTGGCGCAACTGGCGGCAACCAGCGAGGTGGTCGCGCAACATGCTGCGGAAGAGACCAACCTCAGCGAGCAGCGGCGTCAGGCGCTGGCCGAGACGCGCGACCAGCTGCACGCGATTCTGGCGGGCATACAAAATGCGTCGAATCAGACCAACGCCGAGCCTGAAGACGCTGGTGATCTGACCGACCTGATCGCGCTGAGCCAGCAGGCCGCGGCTGACCCCAACCACCTGCAGAACGTCTCGCGGCTGGCGGAGCACGCTAGCGATATCTCGAAGGCGCTCGAAGCGCTTCAGGCGCATCGGCTCCAGCCGCCACGGCCGTCGGCGGAAGAGAACGCGCTGGCGGAGTTGCGGGCGCTTCAGGCGCGTCTGGACGAGTTGGCCTAGCCCCTGGCCCTTGAGGATGTATGGCAGACACACGCGAATACGATGTGGTGGTGATTGGCGCCGGGCTGGGCGGGCTGCTTTCCGCCGCCCAGTTCCTGCGGCGCGGCCAGCGGGTGGCCATTGTTGAGCGGCTGGCACATCCCGGCGGTCGCTTCACCGCCAAGACGTTCCACGGGGCGCAGGTCAGCACGGGCGCGGTCCATATGCTGCCATTCGGCACCAATGGCGAGCTCGCCGCGATGCTGCGCGCGCTGGGCGTTCCTCACCACATCCACGACTCCGAGGTGTTCGCCTCATTCCATGCGCGCGGACGCCAGTACGTCTGCCGCTCGGTGCTGCAACTGGCTGGGGTGCTGGGGCCGCGCCAGTTCGCCGAGTTCGTGCGGCTGGGCGGGGCGATGCTGCTGCGCCAGCCACTGCCAGAGGAGCGCGACCAGACCTACCGCGAGTGGCTGGACCGCCGCATCAGCCGGGGCGCCTCGCCGGAACTCTACGCCTACTTCGAGCGCGTCTGCCACTTCGCGCTCAGCGTTGACCTCGATGATGTGCTCTACCCGGAAATCGTCGAGACGACCAAGAACATGTTCCGCTATGGCGCGCCAGGCATCGTGGATGGTGGCTGCGCCGCGTTGACGGGCGAGTTGGAGCGGCGCGTCGTGGAGGGCGGCGCCGATCTGCGGCTGCAACACGACGTGATCGCCATCGAGCAGGCGGATGGCGCGGTCAGCGGCGTGCGGGTGCGCGCGAAGCCGACGGGCGACGAGGTGTTGCTGCGCGCGCCGATGGTCATTAGCAACATCGGCCCTTGGGCGACGCGCCGGCTGGTGGCGGTCCCGGAGGGCGCGGCGGTTGCCACGAGTACAGGTGCGCTGGCGGCGTGGGATCGCATTCCGCTGCCCAGCGGCGAGCGCGATAGCCTATCCGAGACAGATCGCCCGACCCCACACGCCGTCGCGAGCGGGTTGAAGGTCCACCTGCTCAGCGACGAGTCCATCATTCCTCATCGCGGCATCATGTACTGTCTGGACACCGAGCGCATCGCGGGCGTAGTGCAGCCCTCCAATAGCGACCGCCGCCTGGCCCCGCCTGGCAAGCATCTGCTGATTACCCACCAGTTGATGCGAGGCGAGGACGTGAATATCGAGCGCGAGGCGGCCCGCGCCGATCTGCGGAGGCTCTTTGGTGACGACTTCGGCACGAAGGTGACGATTCTGACGATGAGCCAGTATCGCGGCGAGTGGCCGGTCAACCGCGCGATGCAGGGCGAGGATGTCTCGCCAGCAACTGGCGTCGCGGGCCTCTATCTCGTCGGCGACGCCGTCAAGCCGTCCGGCTACCTGATGGTGGAGGGTGTGGCCCAGAGCGTCAACGCGCTGCTCGACACGCTCGACGGCCCCACCGTCCCCGCGCCGCATACGCCGCCGAAGCCGCCGAGGCGGCGCGCTTTCCGCTGGCTGGTCGCGCCGCCGCCCCCTCACCCCGGCTCATAATACATGCGCCAGCGCAAGAGGGCAGTAGCGCAAGGATTGTCTACACAGTAGTAGGATCGTCGCCAGGTGCATCGAGGAAGCTTTTGAGGACACGTGTCAGTTCCCGAATGGCTTCGGTATTCGCGCGCATCGCCTGTGACTGCTCCAAAATGCGCCATGACATTTGCTCAATCAGTTGCGTATTATGCTGCTGTGCGGCAATGAAGAGACAAAAGACTCGGCGTAATTCGAGAACTGCTTCGACTTTGTCTGATTTTGCATGGGGACGCATTGAGAGGAACAACTGAATGATCATCAGCACAATCTGAGCGCCGTTGCTCAGCCAGGTCGGGTCCATGGTGCTTTCCTTCTTGCCATCGGAATCTGGCATGTGGGTCAAAAAGCCGACCGTCGCCCAAACGACATTGTATGGGCTGTGGGGTTTGGCCTGCTCTGAGGAAGCCGCCTGCCAACCCTCAACTTCACATTACAGCTATGTACGGTAATTGTCAAATATAATTTTCTCTATAATACCTATAATCGTGCGTAAATCAGTCGTATATAATACCGGCAATTAGCGTTAAATCAAGAGGATTGCCGACCAACAAAAAAGCGAGAAGACAGGGTCCGCCTCGTCTTCTCGCTTCATTCGCGTACGCAGCTCAGATACCTGCGATTCCAAGACGCCGCCGGAGCCTTTCGATTTCGTCTGTGAGATTGTTGATGCGTTCTAGCACTTCCTGGTTTCTCTCAAGGACGCTAGGATCGCGACGAAATCGCACGGCGAGATACCGCAGTTGCGTCTCAGTCAGCAACTTGCGACGGTTATCCACTGAATCGGGCGTCGGTTCGATTCCTGCCTTAGACAACCATGTACGTAGCGTCTTCTCTGTAATGCCAAGTGCATTGGCGCTGTCCTGGAGCGTATACATGTCTACTTGTCTCCCCACCACATCGCGGCTAGCCTAATTCTAGCCGAGCAGAGGAGCCATGGTGTCGCCATCCAAGTGTGATAAGGGTTGCGCCCGGAATGTCCGGGTGCAGTTTGAGCAGACGCACTGGCAGTGGGAAGAATGCCTTGTCACACCGAAGTAAAACATCCATGCCCCTCGTTGATCCCGAACGTGCTGAGCGCCTGTTATCTCACAAAAGCATCTGATTGTACCACAATTATCCCCATAAAGTACCGCTAATTTACATTTCGTTTCGATAACGGTGGCTTAACCAGCCCCACTTTAACGTACACTTGCTGCGATAGTCCAAAGGAGCGGGTTGCGTTGACACCGCCGGGCCTGGCGCATATCCTGAACGAGGCGGCACGGGACACCAACGGCGATGTTCTCGCGACAATAGGACAAGCGGAACGGCTGTTTGGCAGCCATGCCGGGAAGGGACGCGAGATGGAGCGGGCCAGGGAGCGGCACATCATGCGCCAGCGCGCGCAACGACAGCAACGAACCGTCGTGCGGATGGCGCGTGGCACAGGAGAAATGGATACGACGACAATGGGCGCTGGGGCTGGCGGCGGGCAAGAGAGCGACCGAGAGGACGCCTGCTATCAGATCGAGGGCGGGATTCCCCTTCGGGGCGAGGTACGCAATAGTGGCGCGAAGAACGCCGCGACGAAGCTCATGGTCGCCGCGCTGCTGACCGAAGATCGCTGCACATTGCGTAACATGCCCGCTGGTCTGGGCGATGTCACGATTACCGAAGAGGTGTTGCGCTCGCTCGGCGCGGAGGTCACCTGGCCGGACGAGGGTACAGCCTCGGTGCGCGCCGTCCAACTCGATAACACCGTGGTGCCGCTGGCGCTTGGGCGCAAGAATCGGCTGGCCGTGCTGACGACCGGCCCCCTGCTGCACCGCGCCGGACATGCTGTGATCCCGGCTCCCGGCGGCGACCGCATTGGCCCGCGTCCGATCAACTTTCACCTGGATGGCTTGCAGCGTATGGGCGCTGTGATGGACTATCGCGACGGCCTCTACCATCTGCATACCGACGGCCTGAAGGGCGCGCCGATTGAGCTACCCTTCCCCAGTGTCATGGCTACCGAGACGCTCATAATCGCGGCAACGCTCGCCCACGGCGTGACGGTCATCGCCAACGCGGCCATCGAGCCAGAGATTATCGACCTGATTAAATTCCTGCAGAAGATGGGCGCGATCATTGAACAGCGGGTGGACCGCACAATCGTCGTCGAGGGCGTCCAGCGGCTGCACGGCGCGGACCACCGCGTGATTTCCGACCGCAATGAGGCGGTCTCGCTGGCTATCGCCGCGTATCTCACGCATGGCAATGTCCGCGTCATTGGCGCCGAGCAGGGGATGCTGCTGACCTTCCTCAATACACTCTATCGCGTCGGGCTGGACTTTACCGTCGATGACGATGGCATCACCTTCTTTGGCAGCGACACGCCTCCCCGGCCCATCGCCCTCGAAACCGATGTGCATCCCGGCTTCATGACCGACTGGCAGCAGCCGTTCGCGCTGTTGCTGACGCAGGCGCACGGGATGTCGGTCATCCACGAGACGATCTACGAAGACCGCTTCGGCTATACCCAGGATCTCAACCGCATGGGCGCCGATACGGGCCTCTTCACCCGCTGCCTGGGCGAGATTCCCTGCCGCTTCCGCGAGAGCGACTTCTACCATAGCTGTGTGATCCGCGGGCCAACGCCGCTGCACGCCGCCGAGCTGACGATGCCCGACATTCGCGCGGGCGCGGCCTACATCCTGGCTGCCCTTTGCGCCCAGGGTACCTCCACTGTCCACGGCATCGAACACATCGAGCGCGGCTACGATCATCTCGACGCCAAGCTCCGCTCGCTCGGCGCGCATATCGAGCGCGTGCCGACCCAGACCCAGCGCTAAACAGTCGCGAAAGCCCCGCGAAAAATCTGGATCGCGACGCCTTGTGTTTTTCCGTACTTCCCAACTGGGCAGGCAATGTGTATAGTAGGGGAGTAATGTTGGGGGAGGTTATGCCCCTGGCACGCGGCTGCCCATCAGGAGGCCGCGCGTACCGTATCGCATACCGTATTCTGTCTGGCCGCACATGGTGACGTGAGGCGGCCGTCGCACATTCATCCATGCGGTATCATTGGCGATTTCAAGCGGCCTCCCGCGATGGCGGCGCTCTGGCACAGCGCGTCGGATGCTGGCGCGGACCGCCGGGCATTCAAACCGGCGGATAGGGATGGCACGGGCGGAGTGGAGGAAAACGAGATGCCAGATTCAGCGGTTACGTCGGCACAGCGTCCCAAGCAGGCGATCACGGATCTCTATGACGAGGAGCGGCGGACATTCCTCATCCAGTATCCGCTCTGGGTCATTCTTGGCCTGAGCCTCTCGGGCGTCGCCGTCATCGCGCTCACCGGCTACCTCGGCTACACCAAGTCGGAGCCGCTCAGCCAGCCGTGGCTGTTGTTCCTCTGGTTCTGCGCGGTGCTCATTACGCTGCAAATCTCGATCTTCCGGGATACATCGCTACGCGCGCGGTTGATCGCCACACTCATCATGAGCCTACTCGCCATCGTCTTTATCGGCATTACCTACTTCAACCAGTCACTGCCAGAGATTCTGCGCAATCTGCTGCAACAGGGCCGATTCCTGCGCTTCCTTGCGGGGAATCAGTGGACCTACACCGTTGTCAACTTCCTGCTGATTGGCATTTTCTGGCTCGACACGATCCGACGCTGGGTGCGTCGCGCCCGTGGGCAGTCCCCGAATCCAGGCGTGGATATCGGCTTTCCCTATAGTGGCCGGGGTCCGCGTGACAACGACATGCCCTCGCTGCAAGAGCTAATCTCCGGTGACCTGATCGCCGCCGCCGTGCTAACGCTGCTCCTCTCGTTCATCTTCGAGCCGCAGATCATCTCGCTCTTCATTCATCCCCAGGGCGTCGAGATCACCAACTGCACGGTCTCCTGGCCGATTGGCGCCTGTGTTGGCTATGGCGCTGGTCCAACCAATCCGCCGACGCTCAGCTTCATCGATCTGATCCAGACGCTGCTCTACCTGCCGCTGGGCCTGTTGATCCTGGCGCTCACGGCGACGGTCAGCGGCCTGGGCGCGCTGCAAGGCGTGAATGAGCACCACTCGGAAGAGTCGCTCATCATGCAGAAGCCGAACCCCACCGGCACCGGCGCCGCCGCCACTGGTGTGACCGATACGGTCATTGACACACTGCGCGCCGCGCTCGACCGCCGCATCCGGCTGCTGCTGGCCAACCTGGCGCTGGCGTTCCGCTACATTGGCTGGCCGGTCCTGCTCTTTATCGCCACCTACGGCCTGGCGGAGCTTTCGACCAACAGCCAGTTGTACCTGCACAGCGGCAAGCAGTTGCACGATGTGATTTTCGATGTGCTGCCCGCGCTGGGCTGGGGACTGGCCGCAGTGGTTGGCCTGGTGCTCTCGGCGGCGCTCATGCTCTTCCGCTGGCGGGTGGTGGATAATACGTTCCGCTTCCTGGGGCTGATTGGCTTCATCCTGCTGCTAACGTTCTGGATCTTCTCGCTGGCGCTCTGGGGCGTCAATGAGCTGCTCATCAACGTGAACGTCTCGAATCGGACGCCGTTCAGTCCGCCAAGCTGGATGACGGGCATCTCGCTGGCGTTGCTCATCATCTTCGGCGTGGTCGTCTTCGCGCGACGTAGGCGCCCAGCCGCCAAGCCCCAATGAGAACGGCGTGAGGGGTGATCCAGGTGGATCGCCCCTCTGGTGGGGTGGGTCAGTGATATCTTTCTTCAGGAGATTGTTTTATGTCGTCAGTTTCACCCGACAGCGGGGCGCCACGTACGCGGTACGCGATCACCGACGTCTACGATGAGAGACGGCGCACGTTTCTCGTGCAGTATCCCATCTGGGTGGTGGTCCTTCTCGGACTTGCGGGCGTCCTTGCCTTTGCGCTGGTCGGTTTCCTCGGCTACCAGGACGGCTTCAAGAATGATCCGCCAGCGGTATTTGAGGTATTCAAGCAGGGGTGGCCCCTATTCCTCTGGTTCTGCGCGTTGATCATGGCGCTGGAAATCTCGATCCTGCGCAACCCGAAACTGCGCGGCCAACTGGTGGCGACGCTCATCGTGACGCTCATCTCGATGGTCATCGTCGGTATCATTTACTTCTATCGTGTCAACTTCCTTCAACTCCTCCAGGACATCCTGCAAAGCATCAACATCCGGGTGCTGCTGGAGAACATTCGCGGAGGCAAGTTTCTCTACGCCTTCATCAACTTCGCAATGATTATCGTCTTCTGGGCTGATACCATCCGCCGGTGGATTCGTAGCGGGCAGGGCAAGCCGGTCAACTCGCGCGTGGATATCGGGCTGGGCGGCACGAAGACCTCGGCGGGGCCAGCCGATAACCCGACGCTGCAAGAGCTGATCTCCGGCGACCTGATCGCGGGCGCGGCGCTGGTGGCGCTGCTGGCACTGGTCTTCCGCTCCGATGTGCTCACGGCCTTTTCGAGCGTCCTGGGCATCAACGTCCCGGTTGACAACTGCGCCACGGTCTGGCCGTTCGGCGCGTGTACGCCTCCAGGTGGCGGGCTGACTAATCCACCGACGCTGACCTTCATCGACACGATTCAGGCGCTCATCTATCTCCCGCTGGGCCTGCTGATTCTGGCGCTCTCGGCGATGCTCAGTGGCTTCGGCGCGGTAGGCGGCGTGAATGAGCAGACAATAGGCCAGACCGACATCAAGCCCGTCACCGATGAGAGCAGCACCGAATCGGTCTCCGAGCAGGTCAGCCTGACGGTCATCAACACGTTGCGGAGCGCGCTCAATCGGCGGTTGCGGATCGCGCTCGACAACATGCTGTATTCGCTGCGTAACGCCGTCTGGCCGATACTCATCCTGATTGGCGTGATCGCCGTGGCCTCCTCGGCCAAGTTCACCCGCCTTTATCTGCACCTGCAAAGCGACGCGAATACGTGTCCGACAGCCTGCAAAGCGACGCTCGACTCCTTTGGGTGGCCGTATCAGTACGTTATCTATGCCGGGCTATTTGGCATCCTGGCTGTGGTGGCCATTGTCCTCGCGGTGACGATTCTGGTCTTCAGGATCCGCGTCGCTACAAACACGTTCCGCTTCCTGGGGCTGATCGGCTTTATCCTGCTGCTGACGTTCTGGATCTTCTCGCTGGCGCTCTCCGGCTTCAACGGGCTGCTCAAGCTGACCGGCGCATCCCAGCGCGAGCCATTCCCACCATTCGGCGTGGCGACGGTCATCTCGCTGGCTGCGCTGATTATCTGGGGCGCAATCGCGCTCATCCGCCGCATGCGCGCTCGCCCTGTCGCAGCGAGTTAATCGCCGTGCAATAAGGCCAGCCAGGATTGGCGGCGTTTGCCTCTTTCCTGGCTGGCGGTGCGCGGGCGGTTGAAACCGCGCCTCAATGGCCTGTGGCCACGAAGTCCGCCTCCGCGGACTCACCAGACTCTGCCCCAACGGGATACTCACAGGCATGCGACGCTCTTCAACCCGCGCAGGCGGGTTTTGTGGCGGAGCGAAGCGAAGCCCTTCAGGCGCGGTTTTAACCGCCCGCGCACTGTGTTGTTATTCGCCGCCGGGAGCGGAGGGCGGCGCGTCGTCCTCGCCCAGCGCGGAGAGGCCAAGTGTCGTGCGGTCGGTATCGGTCGCGTGGTCCTCCACCAGCGCATCGAGCGCCTGCGCCATCCGGGGATCATTGGAGTGTTCCGCCGCAGGTCCGTTCTGGGTAATCCACGCGAGCAGTTGGTGCCGTCCCTTGAAGGAGCTGCGCACCTCTTCGAGCGCGAAGCTGCCTGGCAACTTGTACTCCCCTGAGGCAGAGGCGGCAGCCTCCTCTTCGGCCCAGTCGTGCGCCTCCGCCGCCAGCACGGACAGTACCTCGTCCATGGCCGCGCGCCAGCCGCGCAGGAATGCGTCTCGCTCCTGTTGTGTCGCCATGCTCGTGCGCCCCTTATCTGAAAAGAAACATAGCCGCGTGTCCGATGCCAGCCGTACCGCCATACTAGCACACCGTGGTGGCATCCGCTTCACTTTCCCTCAGGGTAACAGATTGCGTCCATTCGCGCCAGTCTTCCTTGCACGGTGCGCGTCTCAGTACTATGGTTTCCGAGCATTAACTCACAGCGTGATATGATATACCCTACGGTAGATTAAGAGGCGCTAACGAAACGTTCTCACAGCGAATAGTGGTAGGAGTAAGGAAGCGCTATCCATGCACGGGCTGGTCTTCGTCACCTGGGAAAAGTATCTTGAGGCGCGTTTCGGAGCCGATATGCTCTATCGCTATCGCAATGCCGTTGGTGAGGGCGTCTACGATGCGCCACTGGTCAATCGCGTCTATGATGACAGTATGCTGCTGGCCGGGGTCGCCGAGGCGAGCCGTCTGACACGTATGCCCGCACGCTCGCTTCTGTATGAGTACGGCTCCTACTTCATCACGAATGGTCTGACGCGCCGCCAGTGCGCCTATTTGCTGAGCCAGGCACGGAACGGCCGCGATTTGCTGCTGGCGATGCGCGCCGCTCACAGGCAGATGAGTGAGACGTCAACCGCTGTGACACCGCCGCTATTCGAATACGAGGCCGTATCTGGCCCTCCTGATGGGCTGGCGGTCCACTACGATAGCCCGCGAAAGCTGTGCTCACTCCTCCATGGCGCATTCGAGGGAACAGCCAGGTTGTTCGGCGAACAGGCTCTGGTGCATGAGACGCAGTGCATGCTGCAAGGGGCGCCAGAGTGTATCTTCATTGTTCGATTTATCCCCGCGCCTGATTCCATGCCCGCCGGTCAGATGGACGACGCGCAGCGGGAGCGGTGGCAGACACGGCGTGCTCTGGCGGACCTGGTCTACAGCGTGCTGCCAGATCAGGATGGCATGACATTGCAGGAGGTTCAAGAGCGTCTGCGGCAGCGCGGCGCGGAAGGCAACCAGCTACGACCCTTCCTGATTCTGGAAGCGATTACCCTCTTGCACCATGCCGGATGGACCACCAGCACCGCGATCACGAATGATCCAGCCGATGAACTTGGAAATCGCCGCTACTGGCGTCTGCAGCCAGCCGATTCCTGAGCAGCGCGAGCAACAGCTCTCGACGCGCCTATTTTCTGGGGCTATCGTCGCCATTCAGCGCATCGCCGTCTAAGATGAATTCTCCCAGGCCAAGCATGGCCAGATCACTCTGACTCAGTTCGATGACGACAAGCTCTTCCTCGTCTTCTGGGATGTCGGGATACTGCGGTGGGTTTTCGCCCGCGCTGGCAACCACCCGCGGATAGCGCATTCCTGGCTCCAGCGTCGCGCTCTCGCGCAGCAGCTTCACCCCAAAGTGCCACTCATCCCCGAAGTCGAACAGGAAGAGAAACTCCTTTTTGCCCGTTGTCCCAGGAAATGGCACGTTACTGATGTGGGTCCGTTTCGCATCATGACTGCGTTTGCCGCTGAAGAAATCGTCGTCGGGGTAATAGGCATACTCGCTGGCGGTGTCCCATGCTTTGCCGCTCAGGAAGAATGACCACAGGTGCGGATCGTCGAAGCTGAACGCCAGTGGGATAGCGTGTCCCAGATCGCCGAGCGTCTGATTGGCGGCGATTGCAATCTCGCGCCAGATCGAGCGGCACTCGGGCGGCGCGAAGTATCCGCCAAGGATACGCACACGGAAGGTGTAGACTGGCGGCTCAGGAGCGCGGCGGGCGCGTGGCATGTGATTCTCTCCTTCCTCTTCCCAGGGTTGGAATCAACTCTCACGTGTCGCATTGTATCCCATGGAGCGAAACCGCGTATCAGCGCGCACAGCGTCGCCGCTACCGCTTCGCTCCAATCCACGTAGAATACATCGAGAGAGAGGAGCAGCGGGCAAATGGATAGGAGCCAGCCAGCAGATACCGACCAGCCGCACACCGTGCGCATCGAGTGGCGCGGGCGCGATATAGCGCTTGTGCCGCCCGACGCGCTCTGGCCGCTGGATGACGCCGCCCTCTATGCGGCGCTCTTCGGCGACGAATCGGCGGGGCAGGCCTCGGCGCTCGTGAGGCGCGATCCGCGGGCGCGAGTGCTCCGTGCGCGCCCGCTCGATTTTACCAGGCTCAAAGCCGCGCTGGCAGGCTGGGATGTGGTCGTCGCCTTCGATGAGCGGCCCGCGCTGCCCTGGCCGGTGAGCGTCACACTCTCCCCGCGTCCTTACCAGGAAGATGCGCTAACCGCGTGGCGCGCCGAAAGTTGCCGTGGTGTCGTCGTGTTGCCGACGGGCAGCGGCAAAACACTGGTGGGCGCGCTGGCGATTGCCGAGGTGGAGCAGGCGACGCTGGTGGTTGTGCCGACGATCGATCTGCTGCGCCAGTGGCGGCGGGCGCTGGCCGAGGCGCTGGGGCGCACGCACGAGGATATCGGCGTCTATGGCGGCGGCGCGCACGAGGTCCAGCCGATCACCATCATCACCTACGAGTCCGCCGCGATTCACCCTGAGTTGCTGCGGCGCTTCGGGCTGCTGATCTTCGACGAGTGCCACCATCTGCCCGCGCAGACCTATCGCCAGATTGCCGAGGGCGCGTTTACATCGCTTCGGCTGGGGCTGAGCGCGACGCCTGAGCGCGCCGATGAGGAGCATCTCGCCCTCGAACGGCTAATCGGGCCGGAGGTCTATCGCCGCGCGCCTGACGAGTTGGCCGCCGCCCGCTATCTCGCCAGCTACGACGAGCGGCGGCTAACCGTCGCGCTCAGCCCGGAGGACGCCGCCCGCTATGACGAGGCGCGCGCCACCTACAACGCCTATCTGCGCGCGCATCACATCGTCATCAGCTCGCCCGCCGACTTCCAGCGTAAGGTGCTTTGGGCCAGCGCCCGTAATCCCGAGGCGCGCGCCGCGATGTTGGCCTGGCGCGAGGCGCGCTCGCTGGCGATGAACGCTCCGGCCAAGTTCGCGCTGCTCGAAGAGTTGTTCGCCCGCCATGCCGGTGAGCGCGTACTGGTCTTCAGCGAATACAATGCGCTAGTCGAAGAGGTGAGCCAGCGTTTCTGCATCCCGCATATTACCCACAAGACGGCGACGGAGGAGCGGCGGCTGATTCTGGAACGCTTCCGTGAGGGGCGCTATCTGCGGCTGGTAACGGGCCGGGTGCTGAATGAAGGCGTGGATATCCCCGACTGCGGCGTCGCCATCATCGTCAGCGGCAACGCCACCCGCCGCGAGTATGTGCAGCGGCTGGGGCGCGTGCTGCGCCCCAAAGAGACCCGCGCCACGCTCTATGAATTGGTCACCGAGGGTACGACCGAGGAGCGCGTCGCCGACCGCCGACGGACGCGAGTGTGAGCGGATGATGGCAGGGTGGACCATGCATTCGTGCGGAAAGAGTGGCTGGCGGTTAAAACCGCGCCTTTATGGCCTGCGGCCACCAAGTCCGCCTGCGCGGACTCCCCAGACCTCACCTCAACGTAGTGTGCGATAGTCGAGGTTGGGAGAAACCTGCGGAGGCGGGTTTTGTGGCGGAGCAGAGCGAGGCCCGCAAGGCGCGGTTTTAACCGCCCGCGCATATTGGTGAGAGGATTCAGCGAATGCGGCTGGCGCTGGCGGATATCAAGAAGACCATCTCGCGGCGAGGAGGCGTGACGCGGTTGACACCCTATCTGCTGCGGCCCGGCGAGCTGGCGCGCGAGATCGAGGCGCTGATCGCGCTCTACGAGGCATGGGTGGGCCGCGAACGGTCGGACTTTCCGCCGGACCGCGCCGCCGAGTTGATCGGCGACTACCGGTTGGCGCGCTGCCTGACCAACTGCCTCGCCGAGGAGTACGAGTGGCAGGCGCCACAATGGCCGGACAGCGCCAGCGACGACGAGGTAGCCGCGCTGGCCGAGCGTGGGATTGCCTCACCGACCCATCTGCGCCTCGCGCTCTACGACTGGGTGAACGACCGCGCCGGAGGCTACCTGAGCGCCGCCAACCGCGAGTCCGCCTTGGACGCCTGCGCCGCCAGCCTGGAACTCCGCCGCGCCACCTTCGACACACTGCTCGCGCTGGATGGCGACGCCCAGGCGATACTGCGCCGCCTGAGCGATACCCCGCCAACCGCCGATGCGCTGGCTCAACGCTACAATCAACGGGCATTCGAGGCGCTGCTGGCCAATGCCGCCAGCGTCGAATGGCTGGTACCGGCGGATATTGGGAAAGAGGCGGGAGAGCCGCTGGGTACGGTCGTCAAGCGGCTCTGCTTCCTGGCGCGGACCATGGGTGTCCACTACGATCTCTCATTTGCCGACGATGAAGCGCTGCCAGATGCGCCGCCACTGGCGCGGGTGGCTGAGGCTGGTATCTCGTACGAGACAGGCGCCGCCGACGATGCGACAGAGACGCTGGAGGCCGCCGGGAGGCCCATCCGCGTGCTGCTCTACGGCCCGCAGGAGATCAGCGCCGCGCCCGCCGCCTATGGCGAGCGGCTTGCCCGGCTCTGCCGCGCGCTGCTTGGCTATCGGCGTGGCCCCGAGCGCTCGGCCCAGCGCGCCACGCTGGCGGGAAGCGGCCTGCAAGGAGTCGCGCAGGTCTATCTGCACAGGCGTCCCTTGCCCTTTGTGCTGGATGATAAGTTGCTCAAGCTGCTTGGTGTCGACGGCGCCGATGAGCCACAGACCAGCGCGGGCCTCGCCGAGTCGCGGGCAAGCTACGATAGCGCCCTGGCGGCGCGGTTCGCCAGCGAGTTTGCCGCGCTCGAGCGCGCCGACGCCGCCCACGGCTGGCGGCTGCACCGCGAGCCGGAGCCGCTGCTGGTGGGGGAAACGATTCTCGTCCCCGATTTCGCGCTCACCCGTGGCATGCGCCGGGTCTATCTGGAGATCGCGGGCTACTGGCGTCCTGGCTACCGCGAGCGCAAGGCGCGC